>CAYFTD010000084.1:0-5378 GCA_964345915.1 uncultured archaeon | reverse complement strand
TGAGGATTGGTTCGGACCGGTTGAAACGGCCCAACACTGGGTAGCAATCTCAAGAATTTGCCGAAGATGGTCGACAGGAGGCAAAGGGTAGAGAGCTTAGTCTGATGTCGCAAGATCCATTTCCGGTGACGACAATGGATGGAACAGAATTGGGGCTACTCTCTGCACCAAGGCCATTTCCCAGCCTATTTGTCTGGCCTCTCGTGCTCTCTCATTATCTCCTTTTGTACTTCGACAACTTCGCTACTAGTACTACATGTTGAGTACGCTTCTAGCCACTCTTTGTTCAAAGCAATGAAGGATGGTCCCCACTTGAAGACGGACATGACGTCATCAGCACAGTTTCTCAAGCCGAGGATGTAGAGCGTTGCTGCGACCGCTTCAGCAGTGGATAGCTTAATGGGCTTGTATGTGTTGATGGGGTTTGCAGCCAGCAAATATGGCAGTGCTCTCTGGTTACCAGTCTGTGATCTCGCGAAGATACCTTCAGCCTGTTTCCATGAGCAATCAAGAGCCACCAGACCCGAACGAAGGACTGAGTTTCTATCAGCTACAGAAAGGGCGGTTTCGGCTGCCGGGTTCAACACCACAGAACCGGAAGGAATGCGCCTCACACTACGAATGACGTCGGCCTTCTTCATTCTCTCAAGGCGAGTTCCCGTACACTTCTTTGGGTCACACTGTCCAGCATGATAGATTATGATACGTGGAAGGTCACTTGGGTTGTCGGTCACGATTAGTAGTACCATACACAACAGATTTCAGGTTTCCCATGAAGCACGTCATCAGTGGAACGATTTGATTCGGTCTTCTCCTAGCGATCTGTGCGAGTTGTGTGGCTCAAGCAGACTCAGTCCGAACCCATGCGATATGTGCGGTGCGATAATCTGCTCCGATTGTAGCACAGATGACAAACACATCTGCCTTACCTGTTTCGAAGCGCAGTGCTCAATCTGTAGGGAGTATCTATCATCACGTGCCTGCAACAGATGTGGGAAACTGGTCTGTGAGGACCACGGGGTCAAGAAGGGAGAAGCGACCATCTGCAACATTTGTCAGGCGGAGTTGGAATGACAGTCACTTCAATTCATATTGGAATGGACGACATCGACAGTCCAAGAGGTGGTTGCACTACCCACTTCGCGAGTCTGATTGTTCAGAAACTCTCATCCCTTGGAGCCAATTGGCAGGACTATCCGAACTTAATCAGGCTCAATCCTAACATACCATTCAGAACGCGTGGCAATGGCGCCGTAGCAATCAGGTTTGAAATCGACGTAAGAGAAGTCGAGAACGTACTATCAACTCTTGAGAGGATGGTCCAAGATTACGTGGAAACGGACTATTCAAACACGAATCCCGGAGTTGTGTTGGTTCAGGAGAAAGTCCCTCAGGATGTTGAAGACTTCTCACGGCGAGCAATGTGGAGAACGATTCCGATCGAAGTTGCAGAAAGAGTCGTTGAGAGAAATGACATTCAGCACATCAAGAGAGGGAATGGAAGAGGCTTAGTAGGCGCTTTGTCGGCTGCGGGGAATCGATTGGATGAAGACCATACCTACGAATTCATCGCTTATCGTTCCGTAGAATCGATCTCCCAGCCAAGGGGGGTTCACAATGAGTCGGTCATTAGGATGGACGAGCAGATGGGTGAAAGTCTGTTCTCCAATGTGGATGAAAGAACAGGGCGAGTTCTCATCGTTCCACATGGCCCAGACCCAGTGCTTTATGGAATTAGGGGCGAGAAACCGGAAGGTGTGAAGACAGCAGCGTCCAAGGTTGAAAGCGATCAGATTGTAGACAGATGGATGATTTTCAGAACAAACCAAGGCACTGGAGCACACCTGAGGAATTGTGTCTACGTATCTGACCTAAGACCATACATGGCCGCGGTTGTACACGGCGTAGTTAGGAAGAAGCCTAAGATTCTCGAGGGAGGGCATGTCATATTCGGCATAGGTGACTGCTCAGGCAAGGTGGACTGTGCCGCATATGAGCCAACTGGGGAATTTAGAAGAATAATAGGAAGCCTTGTCGAAGGCGATCAGGTCATGATTCAAGCCGGAGTCCGTCCTGCATCTAGAACACATGGGCTTACCTTGAATGTGGAGGGTCTTGATATCCTGAAACTTGTAGAAACTTTCGATGCAATCAATCCCCCTTGTCCACATTGTCTAAGGCGAATGAAGAGCGCAGGAAGGGACAAAGGATACAAGTGCTTCAATTGCGGATTCAGGGACCCGAAGGCCAAGAGAATCGAAACTCCAGTGAAACGAGAAATCAGTGAAACAGTCTACCTTCCTCCACCGAGAGCGCAGAGACACCTGACCCGTCCCTTGGTAAGGATGAATCGGAGAAATCAGGGAGTACCAGTTCGGCTTATCGATGAATGGCATAGACCCTAATCTGTGATAGTGATTATGTTGAAGGACAGTCCTAGACTCTGCGGCCTCGACGCCCACCCGGCTTTCTTGTGCCGTCGTGAGGAATAGGTGTGACCTCGTCGATTATTCCAATCCTTAGGCCAGCCCTGCTAAGGGCACGAATCGCTGCCTGCGCGCCGGGCCCTGGAGTCTTTGGACCACTGCCACCAGGAGCACGTACACGAATGTGTATACCATAGATACCTTTGTCCTTGGCCTCTCTTGCGGCCTGAAACGCAGCCTGCATTGCTGCATGAGGTGACGACTCGTTGCGGTCAGCCTTCACCATCATCCCACCGCTGTAACGTGCAATCGTTTCCGCACCTGTTATGTCGGTGACATGAATGATAGTGTCGTTATATGACGCAAAGATGTGTGCAATTCCCCACTTGGTGCGCTCTTCGCTCCTACTCATTACTCGACACCTTACCTACGATTACTCCTTTTAGTTGCATCAGTTTGCTCGCCTGCATCAGAACTGGGGACATCATCCACGCCCTCAACGGCCGCGACAGCCTCAGCCGCAATCCGCTGTGCCGCTGCAGATGCCGCAATCCTCGCGGGGTGTGTGTCATCATTGAGGGGAGATTTGGCAACGTAGCTCATTCGCGCCTCTTCGTCGAGAGTAATCAGCCTGGAAGGTGTACTCACCTTTGCCCCATCCAGGGCGATATGACCATGTGTGACAAGCTGCCTGGCATGATAGGCCGAGCTTGCCATGCCCTTCCTGAAGACGATGGTCTGTAGTCTGCGTTCTAGGAGATTCTCTAGAGTAAGATCAAGAACGCCGTCCAAAGTGGGCTCACCGGTGAGGATTCCTAGTCGCAAAAGCTTGTCTACGAGTTCTCGCTCAAACGTAGCCCTCTCAGCCGCCGTCAGGGCTAGCAAGTTTCTGGCCTGTCTTCTGTACCGGGAGAGCTCTGTTCTGTGCCTCCACAGCTCTCTTTTGTTGCGGAGACCATATGACCCTATCAACTGGAGTTCGCTATCGAATCTTTCGGTGTCATAGGGACGCTTCGGCGTCACGTATTTCTTCTTCTGTCGACGAGGGTCACCCATTCTACTACAACCTCATAACGCTACTTTATTCTCTTTCTGGACACGCCTATAGCTACACCACCACGTCCAGTCGTTCTCGTATGTTGTCCCCTGACTTTCAATCCTAAGGAGTGTCTTACACCTCTCCAAGACCTGATACGTTTCAATCGATCAATGTCGCTCCTGTGTGCAAACTCTAAGTCAGAACCAGTCAGATGGAGCATCCTTCCGCTTGTACGATCTCGTGGTCTATTCACATACCAGTCGGGCATTCCGGCAGATACAGGATCCTTCAATATCTTCTCAATCTTGGATATCTGAGAGTCCTTCAAGTATCCAAGTCTGCCCTTTGGATCTAGGCTTAGCTGGGTCAAGATTGCCTTAGACAGCCTAAGACCTACACCCCGTACTCGGGTGAGACCTTGGAGTAGATTCTCCTGGCCATCGATGTCATGGCCTGCGATACGTACTATATATCGATAATCCTCGGACATGGTCTACAACCTCGTCCTGACTGGTCTGAGGCTTGTTCGCCTCTTGAAGACGCCTTATAATAGTTATCATCCAGCCCGACATGTTCTCCGATTTCGTCATTCTAAATAGGTTGACCAAGGGACCTTGCAGATAGTCGAGGCGTATGGTTCGACTGTGTTGGAAGGATTAATCTTCGATTGCACGCGTGTCATTCCAGGGCATCGAAGTGAGTGATTTATCGAGCGGTCAAGTGCACATCATGAAAGGCGGCAGCTCGATCCATATTGCCAGTAATTGGAGAAGACGTGATGAAGAGGGACTATATGTCACTCTTTGTGGCTTGATGGTATCCACAAGTTTCGAATCATCAAGGACTGCACATGTAGGATACCGAATCGTCAAGGCAAAACAGACAACGTGCAATAAGTGTCGTGGACATTTCTATAGGGGAACTATGGACCGGGCGAAGCGCAAGCTGGGGGGACATGCTTAGTCCACAGAAACGGATAACATACTAGCTCAATGAAAAGTTGGCGCCTGGGATGAGATTCGAACTCATGCCTCCCAAAGGGAGAGTAGCTCTCCGTTCGCCAAACCAGAAGTCAGCGTGAGCTCCAGGCTACCGCCGTTCATGGGTCCATGACGAAACGTCTTGAGCAAACCACTTGGCTACCCAGGCATAGCAAGGCTTTCGGGGGGCCGTGCGGATTTAAGGCTGACGCTGGTTATGTTCCACGATGTCCGGCCTGAGCAAGAAAAGACATCTCCCCAACCAAGTTCGTTGCCATCATTTCTCTGACCTTGCTGGCACTAGTGGTATGACCGAGTACCCAGGCAAGTTTCACGACTGCAGCTTCAGAAGTCATATCGAACGCACTCATCGCTCCCACATCTGCAGCCGCACGGCCAACTTCGTACATCGACAGGTCGGCTTGGCCAAAAGTGCATTGCGAACTGATGACAACGAAGCAGCCTCGTTCCACAGCCTCTCGAATCGCCTCCGTCAAGGCGTTCTCTTCAGTGGGGATGTTGCCAGAGCCAAACCCCTCAATGACGATACCATGATACCCCATGTCCAGTACCTTCATGAGTATCTCGGGCGGAAGTCCGGGAAAGACCTTCAGAAGCCACACCTTGTCATCAAGAAGAGAGTCAAATGTAGGAGCCAGATTGGCCCTTCTTCTTCTTCCTTCATACAAGACGATGTCTCTAGCTAGTACTCCAAGCGGTGTCGGGTCCATGGAGTCGAATGCATCATAGGAGTTGACTCGCAACTTCTTGGCTCGAGTAGCACGATGAATCTCACCGTTGAACACGATGCAGGTTTCACCAACGTCTCCAAAGGCTGCAACTCTTATCGCATCCAACAGATTCCTCGGTCCGTCGCTCCATGGAACCGTGGCCGGAATCTGAGAGCCGGTGAAGACGATTGGTTTGCCAAAG
>CAYFTD010000083.1:0-3877 GCA_964345915.1 uncultured archaeon | reverse complement strand
AAAGGCTGTTTCAATCAGTGCAACACCAAAGTGATTGCAGATCTTCCGAATCTCTTGTACCTTCTCACCCCAACCAACTCGGCTTTCAACTTCCCCGGTAAGCTTACCGTTACTGTGCAACAGCCTGTTGGTCAGCACGTATTCCACACCGACACGCCTGGCAATATGATTGGCAAGAATGTCAAGACCGCCGGAGAGTATCGCCACCTTGACACCAGATTCCTTGAGCTGATCGATTGTTTCCTTGGCTCCAGGGACCAACTCTGTGTCTTTGACAACCTTCATGACATCATCCAAGGATTGGCCCTTCCAGAGTGACGCGTCCAAATCTGCCCACTGATCGTAGGTGATTTCACCGGCGAAGTACTGGTTGTAGAACCTACGTCCCTCTATCTCGGTGCCAAAGTGCTCATGAAGCCTCCACCATATACTCGAGTGGCTTGTAAGTGTTCCATCTACGTCAAAAACCACCAGTCTGACAACCACGTGATTGACTTCCATCAGGGCATGTTCTGTTTCAATGTCAGCTCTGTGCTTCTCGCTCTCTTTCCGCTTGTGCCTCTTTCTCTAGCTCTGCAAGGAGTTCGTCAATACGCTTCTCTTCAGACTCAACTTGATCGGGGGTCTTTGTCCCCGCTTTTGCATCAAGCGATGGTAGAACACCTTCCTTCTCCAGAAGTATCTCTGCTTCCATTGAGTCAAGCTGGCGTTCAATGCGTTCGTCTGACTCAATCGTGGACGTCCCGGTCGAGAGATCCTCAGATAGAAGCTCTCCAGCGATAGAGATATGCTCAAAGGATTCGGATAGTTTGTCGAGCTGAAGTTGAATCTCTGTCGGACTCAGCATTGCCCGTGCATCAGTCAGAGCATCGTTCGCAATGGTAAAGGCTCGGAGGACTTCAGCTTGATCCTTCGCCTCTTCGACGTTCAGCAGTGCAGTTTCCAGTGTGAGGAACTGCTGTTGATACCGACCACGTCTGCTGTCGAGATCAACCACAATCGAGAGATGCGCTCTTGCCTGGCTCCTGTCACCTCGAGCCATGGCATCCTTGGCCTTCTTCTGTTCCTCTGTCATTCTGGTATCTAGTCTTCTGATTCTGAGAGTCAAAGCATTCATTGTGCCTTTGATTTCGAGGATTCCCCTCTCCGCATCGACCTTTTTCTTCCCACTGAGAAAGCCCATGACATACACCGGAATCGGCCTTGTTCTTGTGTGATGTCCACATCTTTGGCATTTAAACGATTGGACTACAGATTGCAGAATCCACTGTCAAACAAATGGATATGGGTCATCGTCAATACTGTTTTAGCGGGGTTGTCGGAGCACAAGGCTGGGAAGACCACATGACACTCATCAACGAACTAAAGAAGGCCGTCGATGCTGCCAGGAAGTCTGTTCTTGAGAACATATCAGCCGCGTCTGAGCTCACAGGAGGAACCAACCCATTTGGTGACAAGACGTTGGTTCTGGATTTGAGTGCAGAAGACAGTATGATGGACGTCCTTCGGGAATCTAACACATCGATGTCATTCTTGACTGAAGAGAGAGGTCATATCTCAGACCTGGACAGACCTGAATACCTCATTGTGATTGATCCCATTGATGGTTCAGCCAATCTCGAGAGACAGATTCCCCTTTGCTCGATAGGAATCTCAGCTATTCCGTATTCTGATAGGATGATGACCGACGATACTGAGATCAGCATCATTGACTCACTCTTCACGAAAGAAACGTACACAGCGATCAATGGAAAGGGTGTCAAGAAGAATGGTAGAAGCGTGAAAGTTGCGGAACCGGTACCACTTAGTGAAGCCATAGTCTCCTATGATACGAAGAAGCGCTGGGACGATGAGTTCTCTTCAAGTTCAGTCAGGGTCTTGGCTGCAGTCCGGGATATGCGCAGGTCGGCAACTAACTTGCTTGATCTTTGCTGGGTAGCCTCGGGCAGTCTCGACGCTATGGTTGATCTCAGAGATGACCTTCCCATTGTACACGTTTCAGGGACCCATATGGTCTTCGAGGCGGGAGGGTTCGTGGTAGATCAAGAGGGCAATCGGCTCAATCTGCCAATTGATTTGAAACAGAGAATGAGCTTCGTGGCGGCCTCAAACGAGAAGACTGCAATGGACATCCTTCGGTTGTTTAGAGGGATCTCTGCCTGAGATTATCGACTCGGCGATAGTCACATCTGACTCCTTATATTAGAATTCCAGAGAAGCGAAAACTGAGGAGGCAAAATGGCAGTGCCGGCAATCCCTACCAAGGTCATAGAGAACATGAAGGGAGTGAAACACAAGATTGTGGTCCTCTCAGGCAAGGGAGGAGTTGGAAAGACAACAATAGCCACGAATCTTGCAGTTTCTTTTGCAAAGAGGGGTGTGGCTACAGGAATCCTTGATGTTGACATGTATGGACCAAATGTTCCGAAACTCCTGGGTCTTGAAGGACAACATCCTAGCGCCGTGGGGGAATTCATTCAACCGGTTCAGGGTCCCAACGGAACAAAAGTGATGAGCATGGGATTGCTGCTCCGTCGGAATGACGACGCAATAGCATGGAGAGGACCTATCGTAGCCAAAGCCATAACGCAGTTCCTTGGTAATGTCATGTGGGGACAGCTTGACATCCTTGTGGTGGATATGCCTCCTGGAACCGGCGATGAGATACTCAGTATTCTCCAGATGATTCCAGAGATAACTGGCGTCGTAATTGTCACTACTCCTCAAGAGGTTGCGGTTCTTGATGCCAAGAGAGCAATCCAGCTCGTCAGTAGAATGGGAGTACCTATTCTGGGTATCATTGAGAACATGGCAGT
Organism: uncultured archaeon; assembly: GCA_964345915.1. GTDB lineage: Archaea > Asgardarchaeota > Thorarchaeia > Thorarchaeales > Thorarchaeaceae > SMTZ1-83. The sequence goes on along the minus strand of CAYFTD010000083.1, from coordinate 1,061 downwards.
ATTCGTATGTCCTAGCTGTGGCGAGTCCCATAAGCTCTACGGGGATGGTGCGGCCGATTCAGCTGCGAAAGAATACGGAATAGAGCATCTCGGAGAAATGCCCCTTGACCCCGATGTAATACGTCTGAGTGACAGAGGTTCTCCTTTCGTGAACAGTGAACCTAAGTCTGAATCAGCAAGGACTTTCGAGAGTATCTTTGAAGAAATCGCCAAGAAGATTCTCACAGAATAGGTGGAGATTCATTCCTCCTCTTCTTCCTCTTCTTCCTCCTCTTCCTCTTCGGCAACTTCCTCTTCTGATGCTACAGCTGGAGTTAGTCTGGAAAGGTAGAGGTAGCCGATAACAACACTCACGCCAGACAGCAGGAGTGTGACCAAGAGTGCTCCTGATGTCCCAAACATCGCGACAGGATCCAGGAACAAATCTGGCCTGGAAACGCCCAGAGCAACGGTCTGAAGCCACATCGGAATGCTGAAGACAAGAGGCAGAGAAACGACAATCAACAGAACTATTGACATTATGATCTCTGCTGTGTAAATGAGAACCCTTCGAAGCGTGCTATCCACGGCTTTTCTCGCTCCAGACATCTTGCTGTCTCCTTGCGATGCCGACTTTGGTCTGCCTTTAAAACTTGCTGGACGCTCAGGCTTTAGGGATTCAGAAAAAGGGTTCAGAAGGGGGGTCCGAGAAACAGGTTTGTCAGCGCGTGTGTCGTTGACTTACGGTTTTCTTAGAGGAGGGAGAGGGGGAGGAGAGGAGATAGAATCGGACCCCCATTCCATACTCCTGTTAGACATAAGTAGTATATAAAGCTATAGCATATAATATATTCAGTATTATTACAAACCGCGCGGATTGTAGACGCCTCGCCTTCGTGTAGAAACTCTGCAACTACGAAGGGCATCACTGAGCTTCGCTGAGAGAATTGAACAAGGGCAAAATGGGGCCGGAGAGAACGCTGGAAGGAGGAGAGAAGCGTGAGAGAGAGAACGGCCCCAAACGCCCTTCAACATCAAGCATGTCTCAAGAAGTATTTAAGCAAATCTTGTTTGAGAAGAAA
>CAYFTD010000082.1:0-4694 GCA_964345915.1 uncultured archaeon | reverse complement strand
TGTCGACACCAACAACCGAGTCCACCGTGGCTGAGTAGGCTTCAATCCAATACCCCGTTCCGCAGGCAACATCCAACACGCGCTTTCCTCGTATGGCATTCATCAGCGCTTTCAGCAGCAAGTCCTGTTCTTTTCGGAGTCCCGGAAGATCGCGGTCATAGATGGCTTCGTATTCATCAGCCACACTGCTGTAGTATTCTTTCATATCGTAGTTGGACGACTGTTCACAACGGTTAATATGCCTTGGTTACACGTTGCAAGACTGAGTTGACGTCCTTGGCAACGGTCACAGTGAAGTTCTTTGCAACAGTTCGGGAGGCAGTTGGCCTCAGAAGCACTGAGATGGAGGCTGAGTCGATAAGAGGCCTCCTAGAGAAACTAAAACAGAACTATGGCAGGCGCTTTATTGAAACAGTGATTAATGAAGAAACGGGAGAACTGAAGCGTTTTTACCAGTGTATGGTCAATGGCAAGCGAATAGAGCTACTCGAAGGATATGAAACAAAACTTAATGATGGTGACTCTGTAGCTTTGTTCCCGCCGGTAGGGGGAGGCTAAGCTACACTTTCAATTATCTGAGGAGTGTTTCGACTGTGGTCGACCTCGTAGTGAAGAATGCTCGACTCCTATTAGATTCCGGGCTAGTAAGAGGGGGGGTTGGAGTCAAGAATGGACGCTTCTGCACAATTGCCACTGACGAACATCTCCCTGAGGCGGAGAGGCAGATAGACGCTGAAGGTCGGATTCTGATGCCAGGTCTTATCGACGGACATGCCCACATTCACGACCCCACTATGTTGGACCATGAAGACTTCACAACAGGTTCACGAGCTGCGGCCGCAGGAGGTGTCACAACAGTAGTAGACATGCCACTGACCAGTCAGGTAGACACCCCAAAAGCAGTTGAGGAAAAGATCCGACAGGGGGAGGAAATGTCCTTAGTTGACTTTTCCTTCTACGCTGGAATGCTAAGCTCTAGCAACATCACTATGATCCAATCAATGGTTGAAAAGGGCGTTGCGGGCTTCAAGGCATTCACGTGTGAGCCCTATGCTGCAAGTGATGGTGTGATAGTGCATGCACTGAGCTCAGTTTCAGAGTACGGTGGGCATGTGACAGTGCATTCGGAGAATCAGGGAGTTCTCGACGAGTCCAAGGGAGAGTTCGAGGGAGAGTGGGATGCGCCTGTTAGCCACACTCTCTCAAGGCCGAACCTCGCTGAGCAACTTGCTATACGACAGATGATCGGGATTGCAGAGCAGACGGGAGGGCACCTGCATGTGGCGCACGTCACGACTAGAGAAGGTGTTGTGGAGCTGGAACGAGGAAAAATGGGGGGGACAACCGTGACTACCGAGGTCTGTCCACACCATCTTGTCTTCAATGGAGATGATATGAACAGGCTCGGACCAAAGAGCAAGATGAACCCACCACTGAGATTCAAGGCGGATAGATCTGCACTCTGGTCTGCGATACTTCGAGGCACCATAGATTTGACAGTGAGTGACCATGCTCCTTGCCCAATTGAGAAGAAGGATGCAGGTTCCTCCGACATTAGAGATGCATGGTCAGGAGTCGACGGAGTACAGATGATCATCAGGGTGCTACTGTCAGAAGGAATTAACAAGGGGCGGATTTCTTATCAGCGACTCCTGAAGGTGACTTCACAGAATCCTGCGAAGGTATTCGGCCTGTATCCAAATAAAGGTGTGATACAGGTTGGAGCCGATGCAGACTTTGTGATTGTAGACCCCACAAGAGAGGAGAAGATCACGGCAGACATGATGTTCTCCAAATGTGGTTGGACGCTCTACGAAGGAATGAAGATGAAAGGCTCACCCCTGATGACATTCGTGCGTGGTGTACAAGTGTTTGGGGATGAGAGAATGATGATCAAGCCAGGACATGGCAGATTCCAAGCAATGGGCGGCATGAAACCATTTGAGGACTGAAAGGTGACCGAGTTAAGCTATGTGTTCGGAGATCCACAGATTTGCACCGGCTGTATGATCTGTGTGAACGTGTGCAGCATGCACTACTTCAAATTGATAGGCCCTCAGTGGTCCCGCGCCAGAGTGCTAAGGATAGAACCAGGTCTAGACTTTCCACTGTTTTGCAGGAACTGCGAGGATGCACCGTGTATGGACGCATGCCCGGAAGAGGCACTGAGCAGAACATCGAAGGGAGTTGTGATTGTGAATAATAGAAAGTGTCAGGGGCACGGCGCTTGCATCGAGGCGTGTCCCTATTATGCAATCAGACTGAATCCGGACACACGCAAGGCCATCAAGTGCATTCAATGCGAAAGATGTGTCGAGCGTTGTCCAGTCAATGCAATCTGGATGACTACGGATGCTGAACTCCAAGATAAGAATGCAGAAGGAAGAATCGCTGCCTTGTACAAAGAACACGAAACTGAGCTCTACGAAAAGGGGGACTATGTTTGATCAAGGGTATCGGTGGAGAAATCATCTGGGTAGACCTTGGCAAAGGCAAGATAGAGAAGCGCCCCGTTGAGGAGGAGATGGTCAGGCAATACCTCCTCGGTGCCGGATATCTCTCAAGAGTCATCTACGAAAAGGTTCCCGTCGGCACTGATCCTCTATCCCCTCAGAATTTGTTAGGCATCGCGACTGGACTGCTCACAGGATCGATGTTTCCCCAAGCATCGCGACATGTTGTGGCCGCTCTCTCTCCATTGACAGACGTCTGGGGAGAATCGCACGCGGCAGGATTCTGGGGGCCGGAGCTTAAACTAGCGGGATACGACGCAATCATGTTCACTGGAGCTTCATCCCAACCAGTCTATCTTAACATCGTTAACGACCAGGTCGAGCTTCTTGATGCATCGGAGATTTGGGGGACCTCGGTCTTTCACACTGACGACTGGATTCGAGAGAAACATGGCAAGCTGTGTCGAGTGCTCTCTATCGGACAGGCAGGAGAGAATCTTGTTCGTTTCGCAGCAGTGATGAATGACCGGGACAGAGCATCGGCAAGGTCGGGTCTGGGTGCAGTCATGGGCTCAAAGAAGCTGAAGGCAATCTCTGTTCGGGGGACTGGAAAGCTTGAGGTGGCTGACCCAAAGAATTACCTGAAGCAGATGGACATATTCTATGAACGTATGTTGGCTAACCCGTTCACCAAAGAGAGAGCCAAGTACGGTACCACGAATCTTGTCGAGCTCATGGACCACATAGGTAGACTTCCTAGCTACAACATGCGACAGGGCGTCTTTGAGGGTTACGAGAAGATCAGCGGAGAAACGATAACACGAGAGTATCTTGTGAAACCAAGATCGGACTGGAGTTGCCTCCAGAGATGTGGCAGGTACACGCGAGTTAGAGATGGACCGTACAAGTATATAGGCGGGTCTCCAGAGTTCGAGTCCCAATCATCCTTGGGCTCCCGATGCGGGAATGATAACATAGAGTCGGTCCTCTACTCTCATCATCTCTCGAACATGTACGGCATGGACACAATATCATTGGGAGGAACAATATCTTGGGCTATGGAGGCTTGGGATGAGGGCCTCCTCACAGCCGAGGACACTGGGGGAATCGACCTCAAGTGGGGCAATCATGAAACTGTCGTCAAGCTTACAGAGATGATAGCCTTTCGAGAAGGATTTGGTGACATCCTTGCGGAGGGCAGTGCCAGAGCTGCCGAGAAGATAGGTCGTGGAACAGAGAGATTCGTGATGACCGTCAAGAAACAGGAGTTGGCAGGACAGGAACCAAGAGCACAGAAGTCAATGGGACTGGCTGCCGTCACGGCCGCAAGAGGAGCAGACCACCTCTACTCGTTTCCTGTCTTAGACGAGGCAGGCTTCGATGATGAGATCAGGGACAGGTTCGGTGAGCAATACCTCCCCGAGATGGCCGACCGCCTGAACCCGAAGTATAAAGGCATCATGGTTAAGCAATGCGAGGACTTCATGGTGGTCGTGGAGAGTGTAGGCCTGTGCAAATATGGCACACAGATACCACCAGAGTTCTACTATGATGATGTGGTCTTGGCTCTAAAGATTCACAACGGCTTGGATTTCACACGGGACGAGCTTCAGACGATAGGAGAGCGAATTGTGAATGTCAATCGCCTCTTCAACATTGCTCGAGGAGTAACTCGACAGGATGACCAGCTGCCAGACCGCCTCACCAAGGAGAAGGCCCCAAAGGGACCTCCCAAGGGACAAGTCGTAGAGCTCGATCTGATGCTTGATGAATACTACCAAGAGAGAGGGTGGGACCTGAAGACCGGGCTGCCTCTGAAGCGAACGCTTGAGAGACTGGGCTTGGGAAAGGATGCTGAGAGTATCCCCTAGAAAGACCCTGGATGTGATTTGTATGACTGACAAGAATACGAACAGGTTCCAAGTCAAGATGGACATTACTGTTGAGGACCACTTTCGGGCCAATAGTGCGAAACTTGTGTCCCTGGTGCGGGAGCTAGAGCTGGAGTTTGGAAAAGAAAGGGCGCATGAGATTGTATCGAACTGGGCGGAGAAGAACGCCATCAATGACGTCAAGTCAGTAGTCGACTCGCTGGAGAAACCTTTAGAGTCCTTTGAAGACGTCAAAGTCCTATTGAGGCATTGGATTGAAGCTCTCAACAAGGACAATATGGAAACTGTGGAAATCACTGAGGAAACATCAACCAAGTCCGTCTGTGTAGTCACCGAGTGTGTCTACGGG
>CAYFTD010000081.1:0-2475 GCA_964345915.1 uncultured archaeon | reverse complement strand
CGTAACAGGGGTCTGGAGAGTGTACAAGCACTTCGAGCCTTCTGAAAGGATCTTCGTTGACAGGGAGGAACATCTCGAGTGGATGGATGAGGCACTCACGCGTTGTAAAAGGAAGAGCGTAGTCCTGCATCTTCACGGAATTGGGGGCATCGGAAAGAGCTCCCTTCTAGAATACTGGAAGAAGACCATAGAAGCTACAATCGTTTTGGACTGTCAACAGCATACTGAGTTGTATGATCGTCTGAATGTCCTTGCCAAGGGAGCTATCATGCTTGGGATTCCGCTGCGTAGATTTGATGTGCTTTGGCAGATTAGACAACGATTCGTTCAGGGTGTGGAGCCCGTCAAGGAATCCGGGAGGGAGTGGGCAAAGGAAGTAGTCATGGCAATACCTTTCATAGGTTCACTCGCAAGTATTGGAAGTGCAATTACTGCGGTAGGCGCAAAAGTCGCACCCAAACTGAAGGGGAAGTACGGCACGGTAGGGAAATGGCTTCAGGAAACGCTGGGGAAGAATCACCTTGAGCGACTTCTTGAGATCCTCTGGAAGGATCCCCGACAAGCTGAATTCCTCTACATTGATGCACTGCTTGAGGATATCAATGACAGAAGAGACTCGGCGGCTCCTCTTCTCTTTCTCTTCGACAATTTCGAGTACGTCGATGGTGAATCAAATCACTGGCGTTATGCTGGAAAAGAGATTCCTGAAACAGAGCTATGGAGGGTCTTCCTATCGACAATATCAAACTGCGTAGGAGTGATGGCCAGCAGGAAATCGGCAGCTGATAAGACCGAGACCAGCATTGAGGAGTCCGAACTCACTGAGCTAGATAGAGAGAGCTGCATTGAACTTCTAGATCTAAAACAGATGACGGATTCAGACCTTCAGGAGAGGATCATCAGTGTTAGTGGTGGAAATCCCTTTGTTATTGGCACACTCTGTGACATGGCAGAGTCTGGGATTATCTCTCTTGAATCAGTTGAGACCCTACGTGGCGATACTCTTGAAGAAGTTCGGTTGAAGACATGGAGGAGACTCTTCAATGAGGTTCAGGACCTTCAGGAGCTAGTGAATCGAGCTGGGTTGCTCCCGTACTTCGACCGACGCGTAATGAATACTATTGCTCCGACGATGAATACGGATCAATGGACAAGAATGGTGTGTCTTAGTTTCGCAAGAAACAGAGGCGACGGAACTTATGTTATGCACGACCTTGCAAGAAATCTCGTAGTTGGAGAACTTGGTAATCGGTTTCGCATACTAGCGGATGAAGTTTCTGGACTCCTTGCGAAAGCCGCAGAAGAGCAGGAGGACATGAAGCTTCTGGGGCTTTCTATCTCCGTGCAGGGTCTGCACTCACCAGAGGTTGCCCTACAGAGTGTTCTTGATGTCACTAACAACCAAAGCTGGAAAGGTCAATTCAGCTCGGCCGTGGAACTACTTGACTCAGTCAGTTTTGGGGATTTGAGAGAACACACGATTATCGATGTGACTAAAGCACATCACCTTACAGGCTTGGTCAGAGTTGCCGAAGCAGAACATTTGCTCAAAGAAGCGATTGATGTTCTGAGAGAATTGGCGGAAACAAATCCGAAAAGCAACAGAAACTATCTGGGACAGTGCTACAGGACATATGGTTACTTGTTATCTAGACTTGGAAAGCCAGTTGAAGCCGAAGCGATGTTTGAGAAGGCTATTCAGATTGCTAGAGATTCAGACCCAGCAACCGTGTGGAATAACCACTATATCTTCGGTGTATGTTGGTCGTATAGCATACTCCTGTCGGATATGCAACGATCGAACGAAGCAGCAGAAATCTTGCGTTGGGCTCTGGACCTAATGGAGCAGGGGGCAGAATCAGGTGAAGTGCTGCGGGCGCGGGGACTTGCTCTTGCTATGCTTAGCGAAACTCTTCTGATGGCAGGAAGAATAGATGAGGCTGAATCAGTTTGCAGGGAGGTGCTGGAAACTAGAACCGAAGCTGTAAATGAGCTGAACAGTCTTGCTGTTCTAGGAGTTATACTGAGACTGACTTCGAGATCTCATGAGGCAGTTCATACGTTTCGAAGAGGCTTAGATTTGGCCCGGAAGTTGCGAGAAGAAGGTTTCAGTCTGTTCTCAGTCGGTGTGCACTTGCAGTATCTCAGGAGGTATGCTCTTGCACTAAAGCTCGCTGGAGATTACACAAGCGCGGAAACTCATTATGAGGAAGCTCTAGAGATATCTAGGGAATTCGCTTCTGAAACTCCCGAAGTATATCTACCCTTGCTCTCACACGTACTCAATGACTTTGCAGTTCTGTACTATGAAGAAGGTCAGTATTCGAAGGCTGGAGAATTGTACAAGGAAGCATTAGAGAACTATCAGAAGCTATCAAAGGATTGGCCTGAACGGTATGAGAAGCACATTGCTTGGACATTGAATAGTCACTCAATCCTTCTTCGAGAAACTGGCGAGGGAGTCAAAGCCAAGAA
>CAYFTD010000080.1:0-7049 GCA_964345915.1 uncultured archaeon | reverse complement strand
TGACATCATATTCGGAGCTCATCTAGGGCCCTCCCTGGTGTCGCCTTTTCATCTCGTTTCTGCGACCTGCAGAGGCCCATTCAGAACTCGATCTCTCCCAATGGCCCGGAGCATATGAGGACGTCTTAGCCGCATGAAGTTCATCAATTCCGGCCTGTGCCCACGAGTCGCCTGTCACGACAGGGGAATCAGCGATACTAGCGACTTGGGTACTGAGATGAAGTACTGATGAAAGAATTGCCACCTCGTGTTCTGAGGTCATGTCCCCCCGAGCCTTCCTCTGAGCTTTCCTCTTCAAGAAATCAAGTGCGTATTGGGGAAAGAGAGCGAACGAAATCTCATCTCTGGGTACGTGTGGTATTTCCTTGAGCGCCTCTCTGGCCTTGGGCAACTCAGGTTCAATGAAATCCGCAGGCCTAGAGTCCAGAGGCTTTTCGTCACCTATTGCCTTCTTTCTAATCTTGGAATCGATGTCTGCAGGTGGACGTCCGTAGTAACCACGTATGTACTGCTTTACCTCATGAGGAATCATGCTGTAACGCTTGCCCGTAACTACGTTGAGAGTTGCCTGGGTGCCAACTATCTGACTAGAAGGTGTAACAAGTGGAGGATACCCGAGTTCTGCTCGAACCTTAGGAACCTCTTCTAGCACCTCATCATATCTTTCGAGCGCGCCCTGTTCCCTTAGCTGGTTGTCAAGGTTAGATAACATTCCACCGGGTACCTGAAAGACAAGGACCTGTGGGTTGACTCCTTGAAGACTTCCTTCGAACTGCGTATACTTGCGACGTATCTTTCTGAAGTAGTCAGCAATCTCTGCCAGCAGATTGACATCGAGGCCTGTATCTCGGGAAGTGCCTTTCAGTGCCTCCACTATCGACTCAGTGGCTGGTTGCGAAGTCGCTAAGGAGAGTGATGAGATAGCAGTATCGACCACGTCCACTCCAGCCTCGGCCGCCTTAAGGCAGGCCATAGAGCCCATCCCGCTGGTGTAGTGAGTGTGGAGCTGAATGGGAATGTCTAACTCGTCCTTTAGCATCGTGACTAGCTCATGCGCATCTTGAGGATTGATTAGGCCAGCCATGTCTTTGATACAGATGGAGTCTGCGTCCATCGAGTGCAGTGTCTTTGCCTTCTCGACGAACTTCTCGTTCGTGTGAAAAGGGCTCAGTGTGTAGCAAAAGCTGGCTTGGACGTGACCACCCTCACGCTTCACAAAACGCATTGCGGCTTCCATGTTTCGGACATCGTTCAATGCATCGAAGATGCGGAAGATGTCAATTCCTACCTTCACGGCCTCAGTGACAAAAGCCTCTAGAACATCATCAGGATAGTGACGATAACCCACGACATTCTGTGCTCGCAGCAGCATCTGAAACTTGGTGTTGGGTATTGCATCACGAAGGGTTTCAACACGCTCCCAGGGATCCTCATCTAGAAAGCGCATCATGCTGTCAAAAGTAGCCCCACCAAACATCTCCAATGAATGATAACCTACCGCATCAAGCTTCTCACAAATGGGAAGCATGTGCTCTGTTCTCATACGTGTCGCAAGAAGTGACTGATGTGCATCTCGCAGTACTGTGTCTGTGATCAGAAGCTTCGTCATTGTAGGCCTGTCCAATGAGGGTGTGTATGGTATTTAGTCGTTCTGATGAAACGGATTTCACCCGATAGTGACTCGAAGAGAGCAAGAATGCAGTCTATTGCAGGGATGACTTCTGCAAAGTGAAATAGGTATAAGGCTGATGATGCCTATTCTCCCTGATTGGAGAATGGACAAATGCCAGCAGACTCTGAGGATTCAGCGTTGAGTCCTGATTCGGAGGATCTCAGAGAAATAGCACTCATCGTCTTCGATGCAATCTTCGAGGACGTAGATAGTATAGAAGTCAAAGGCGAATCCCACCCGATTTCACTGACCTCAAGAAGTAAGCTGAGATCCGTTAGCATCGACAATCTGTTGTTTGTCGAACAGAACCCAAAGAAGGACTCCAAATGGGCCGAGATGGCTCGAGACAATCACCAGATTATGTGGGTATTCAAAGGCCGTAGATACATCGCTCGTGTTTTGGATGGGAAGTTTCTCGACCTACGACAGAAGGCCAAGAAATGATCGGTTCTTGAAACACAGGATTTGACTAACTATCTCAAGACAGCCACTCTTCGACAATCTCTTCAGTCCACTCAGAAACGGCTGAATCAGATCCGGGAAGAGCTCTCAGCTTCTCAACGAGTTTGCCCTCCAAGACCTGCCAGGCGAAAACTACGCAGGTCCTAACGAACTTGTAAGCCTCGTTCCATTCATCAGTAGTGTATGAAACTGTCATCTCAGCACTCTTCTCGGCCCCAGGGATATTCTCACAAAGAGCCACTTGTTCCTTCTTCGGAAACGTTACGTCGATCTTGACAGGTTTGGAAGCGCGCACTGGGCTGAATTCATCAAGTTTTGATAGTGCTCGTTCAGCCGCATCTTCAATCTGTTTCCTGGCCTCTGGCAAAGGTAGGCAATCAGTTGTTCTAGAGTCAGTTGAAGTCTTGACCTGCACGGTTTCGATTCCTGGCAGAAACTCTGACGCTTCCCGAACCAGGGCTTGGTCACCTGTTGCCATTATGACAGGGATTCCATATTCCGCAAGGATGTAGGCATTGATAGCTGTTTCCCCTACAGGTAGGTCGTTCACCTCTATTCGGGGGCCTACTGTGATAGTGTGCTTAAACCATCCGTCCTTAGTGTTCGCCATTGCGTGGAATCCAATCAACACGGCAGCATCAACTGTCTTGTCTGCGGCATCCATCACTCTATTCGGGACGGGCTGTTCTTGATACAGCTTCACTCCTTCTTCAAGTCGATCAGGAAGTATGTTCTTGTGCGGACCGCCGGATCCATGCGAATCCGCAACTCTGATCTCAGTGGCGCCAGCGGCCCTAAGTCCACGAATAGCGGCATTGACATCCTCAGTCACCTGAGTTCTTCCCACCTCTTCAAACTCCTCGAAGCCGTGGAGGAGCTGATGCCAGTCATCAATTCCCGAGATTCCTTCCAGGTCATTCACGATTACGACTTTGAGGGTCTTCTTGCCCTCAGCCGACTTCTTTTTGGGCATTTCTAATCATGCGACCTGAAGCTAGGTTCGGGACTTAGTTTTTTCGCCCTGTTTGTGGTTCATGACGTACCTACCACTCTGAAGACCCTGCTGAAGGAATGGCGATATGACTCCCACTTTTCAAACCACAAATCCCATATGTTAGGGAATTGGCTTCGCTTCCAGAATGCAACTGACTCCAGAACAGCTTCTGGGCACAACAGCAGGTATTGCTAGTTCAGCCTTGTACGCTATTGCAGTAGTGATATACAAATCGCAGCATGAAGAGATTCGGCCAATTGCCATAGCTGCTTTCAGGATGTGGGTTGTACTACCATTCATGACTGTCGTTGTGTTCCTTCCTTTTGTAACGAATCCTCTCACCATCCCACTCAACACCATAGCCCTTCTGGCTATCGCAATCTTGTGCACGGTTGTTGTAGGCGACACGGTATACTTGATGAGTCAAGAGCGGATCGGAGTTTCATTCGCATTTCCAATCGCCATGTCATTCCCCATTTTGACGTATTTCTTTGCTATTGTATTTCTGAATGAATCTCTGGTTCTATCAAGACTCTTTGGGATTATTGTTACTATTTCTGGCATCATCCTCATTTCAAGGGACCAAAACAAAGGAAGCGATGGTTCAGAAGTGCGAACAAGGCTTGATATCTATGGCACAAGTCTTGCCATCATAGCGGCAGTACTCTACGCCTCTGGAACAGTTGTCATCCAAGCTGGTATTGGTGACATCGATCCAATTTCAGCGAATTTCATTATGATACTATGTGGCTCAATCGCCTTTGTTCCCTTGTTCACTGTTGCGAAGCACAGGGGGATGCAAATGCCATCAAAACGTGCTTCGAGAATCATTGCGATCACAGGCATTCTTGATGTGGGCCTAGCCTTCTTCCTGATTGTGGTTGCTGTGAAGTACGTGGGGGCTACGATTGCGGCAGTACTTTCCTCAGTAGCTCCTTTGTTTGCGGTACCCATCTCCGTCTTCTTCCTTAAAGAACATGCAACGCATAGGACATCCCTAGGTGTACTCTCAACTGTAATCGGCATTGTGCTTGTCGTTATCGGGTTATAGCACGGAGCGCCCGCTAATCTCCAGTAGACCCTTCCAGAAAGAAGATGGAACATTGAGATTCGTGGCAGGGATTCTCAAAAAGGTGTGGCTCTACATTCACTCCCGCTTGCGACCTGCCATTACCGCTTGATAGGCAAGATGTTTTGCGGCCTCTCGCTTCGAGGCAATCTCCTGAGCCTGAGCCAAAATCTCCTCGAATAATCCTTCACGTGATAGAATCGTCTGGTCAACAAAAGTGGCTATGGCCTCCGACTTGCTCTTGAAGATCTCAAGTTCTACTAGAGCATCAAGGATTGCAACGGTCTTTCCACTCAATCGGCACATGACAGATACCTCTCTCTTCGAGAGTCCAAAGTCCTCCTCTGAGAATCGGCCCACAAGCTCTTCTTTCACAGGTTTCATGTCTATACTCGCGTTAGAGAGGTCATCTTTCATGATGGTGAACACCCAGTCTGCTTATACATGGGAGATTATCGATACTAAGGTAATGATTATGTTACTTATAGAGTTTTTTATACTAGAGTTTATAAGTATAAGTCTTTAATACTAAACGTAATGCTCTTACATGAAATGTGGTGAAAAAGTTGTCAAGCACCTATGCAATGAAACACATAGGGACATTTGCCAGTGAGATACTCGGCAATACGGCATTCGGCCTTGAGAGTCCCATATCATACAATGGGGTTTCTTTAGTACCAATTGTGTTGACCGAAGAAATCCAAGATGTCCACTATCTGAATGCGGCAGAAGCTCTGAAGAAAGGCATACTTCAGATAACTGAGGCAGGAGATGCAATCGATTCGATATTGGCGAAGAATACCGGAAACATGCCAGTTCTCATCGAGGAAGCAGAAGTCTTAGTGGCAGATGGCAGTCAGGACAGAATTGTCGTGGCTAGTGTCATTCTTCAGCCTGGTGAAGAGAGCAGAATCCCTGTGAAGTGTGTTCACTCTCCCCATGCACTCCGAATAGGAGTAGGGTTCAGTTCGATAGGATCGGGTTCGGTGCCTTTGAAGGCTGGACTGAGAAGAATGAAGTATCAATCAATCATGACAGACGTTGAGCATTATGCACCAGCGGCGGCTGTTAATCAACGTGAGATATGGTCTGAAGTTGAACGGTACTGCAAGTCACTCGGAATCAAGGACACAACGAAGTACACGGACGCAATGGCCAAGATTCAGAAAAAGGCCAAGAAGATGGCGCAGGAAGTCAGTAACAGTCTACCTGAGAACACTTGTGGGTTCATCATGATAGATACTAATGGAGATGCCGTCGCTTTGGAGTTCTACCGAAACATTAGGTCCTTCAATCAGAGGAAAGGCGTTCTTGAGTCCCTCCTCGTCGAATACTCTGACACGAAGAAGAAGCCAGCGCCGAAAGAAGCCGCCTGGGCAGGAGCAATACAACTCCTCCTTCATCTCAAGAAACCTAAACAGGACCAAGTAATTTCAAAGGAGGACGCAGACAACATCGTAATAGGCCTTCATGGCCTCAAGGGCGAAGCCGTGGTTGGAGCAATCGGCGAGGAATCTCTGAAGCTTCTCTACTGCTCACTAGGGAGATAGACAAACGACTCCGTCAATGCTGGAGAAACCTTAGATCTTGCTTAGTTTCGTACCTGTAGGCTAAGACTCCTGTCAGGCTGCTCGATAGATTTGTGTGAACTATTGGAAAAGCTTGTATACGACAGGTACAGTATTCTCATGAAGTACACGTTTCTCTCAGAGGCATGGCGCGGCGGAACAAGTCTGGTTCTTGAGGAGTCTGACTATAATGAAGCAACCCAAGATTGAAGACTATTTCGTCATTTGTCTTCTTATCGCAGCCGTATTCTGTTCTATCCCCTTTACTCAGGTGATTGAAACAGCAAAGGTAGTCGAGTGCACTTCTGGCGACCTGAATCGAATTGAAACGGGCTTTGGTGGACCGAGAGTCACATTAGTTACCGTGGAGTCCAACAGAACATCAGAGATCCTATTCATGTTCATGGATGGCATGTGTCGAACTGATGATGAAGTTCTTCTCGCGTCATTCAGAGCGACTCATGCCAGTTACAACTACAACGGAGAGCGTTCTACCGTCAGGATTTTGGTGATTTCAGACGGGCCAATTCTGGTAAGGATAGTCTACACGTATCACGTCGTTATAGAGTCAAGTTTCTTTGTCAGGGCGCTTGAATCACTACGATTGAGTAAGGAACCCTGACCATTGAGTACTGTAAAGCTACATGAGAGTTCCTGCAGACATTGGGTTTTAGAGTAGGGCTATATCTGAGATTCTACAGCATTCGTATCAAGTCGTCCCGAACCATTACAGCGTAGCCTTCAGATGAAACCTTGACCTTGGCTTCTAGTCGGAAGACCTCACAAAAGCGCAGGGCATTCTCAACGTCTTCATGGCTCTTTGTGAAACGGAGAAGGACATTCCATTGGCTTCTTTCGCGTCCTATTGCTCTGTCAAAATCCCGCATCTTGCGGACGCAGAGATCGTCTCGGCAGTTAGAGGTCATTCTTGGCTTGTACCCCGTCGGTGCTCGTATCGTTCGAGTAGGTCCCAGCGCTCGACATGATACGCCCATTTAGTGGTTTCGGTCAGAAGTAAGATTACGGTTTGGCAAGTGAAGTTGTATTCATGACACATCTTGTCGGACTACGCGATGATTGTTTTGTGCCTCTACTGCAGGACGTCGTCAAGGGCCTTCTCAAGCATCTTGAGCCCCTGAATTAGCTCCTCCTTTTCGCCTCCATATCCTAATCTGAAATGATTGTCCATTTCAAGTCCATATCCGGGGATTACGAATGTTCTGTATTTCTTCACCAAGACCTCGGCGAGCTGCTTTGTGGATCCGCCCTGCTTGAACCTCGGAG
>CAYFTD010000079.1:0-6181 GCA_964345915.1 uncultured archaeon | reverse complement strand
GTCTGCGGTCATGAAGAGTCATCCAACCTTCATCATTGGGTTGACCGCCTCCACCCGGGTAGAATGCAGTTCTATCTAGAGTGATCTTAACGGATTCAGGACTCGAATCAACGGAAGTCACTTTGGCTTCAAACTCTTTAATGTATGAATCCTCATAGTAGAGAATCTCCGCCATCCACATTCACCTTCGCTTTCGACCTGAACGCCTTCTAACGCTCCTCCGTCGCCTAGTCTGTTCCCATGCTCGCTTGACATGATGCGCCCGGTGTTCTGCCGAGGAACTGAACACACGGAGATTGCTCATCCTATTGTCTGTCTTGAACGCGTTCCTATGATGAACTACCTCACCAGGCTGCAGTCTCCGGTCCATAATCTTCTCCGCTTTCCATCTATGAACAAGTCTTCCTGAATCCTTGAAACGAAGATATCCTCGTGCATCTCTGTACGTCTTTGCGCCCATGAGCAGGTTTCCGCTCTAGGGCTTATAGTTGTTAGCGAAAGTGGATATCGGAGCGCGGAACAATAGGACTCCTACACGGATGGGTGGATGTACTAATCGGGCTGGCCAATGCATGTCAAAACGCTTTAGTACAGAAATGACAATGGCGAACGCGGTGGGTAGCCAGCAGGGATAGGTATCTCTCTATGTAGAGACCACACCCAACAAATGCCTTGCTGGCTCTCACCACTAGGAACAACCTGCTCCTACAGATCTTGCTGACTACTCTGACGTAATAAGCACCCTTCTATTCCTCGGACCCTCCGTCAGCGATAAGTTTCACAGTAGCCAGCACCCGGACTATGTCGCCGACACTCACAACACCGATGACAGAATCACCTTCCATAACAGGCAGGCACCTGACGTTCGTCTGGTTCATCACTGATATGGCCTGGCCCAGATCCGCGTCAGGACTGATCGAGATCACAGGACTCGTCATTATGTCCTCAACAGAGAGAGACATGTATATGTCCTCAGACAACAAATGGGCCGCAATGATGTCTCTTCGGGTGACCATTCCTACTAACACATCACCTCTTGTAATCATAAGACTGCCAATGTCTTCAGCGGCCATTAACCTGGCTGCCTCTACCACAGGAGTTTCGAACTCCGCAGTGATAATCATGGATGTCATGAAGTCTCGGACCAGCACTTCTGTACCTCCGGGCGGTTTTTCTTACCTTTGCATCACAGCTCAGTGCCCTCTTTCTCGGCCCTGCTCTGTTTGAGTACGAGTAGCGCAAGTTTGGCAAACACGTCAGTGACAGCTGCACCTGTCTTGGCACTCGTTTCATAGTAATCAGCTTGAAACCAGTCACGTAGCATAAGTCCGGGTTCCACAGGCACTATTCTATTGTCCAAGAGATCTACTTTGTTTGCGGCAACTACAACAACCGCATTGGGACAAGTCTCTCGGAAAGACTCAAACCAGTTGTTCATAGCCATGAATGTTTCCGGACGTGTAACATCATAAACAATGATTGCCCCAGAGGAACCCTTCATGAACTGTCTCCGCAGTTCCCGGTAGGTAGTCTGGCCCCCCATATCCCAGATGATGAGACGAATCTGTCTGGAATCACCCTCATCATCCGTCACACTGACATCTTTGGAGGCGAAGGTAGTACCAATCGTCTGCTTGTAATCCTCGTCGAATGCATTCTCGGTAAACCTTCGGATAAGTGAAGTCTTGCCCACTGCCGCCTCACCCAGCAGGACAACTCTGAACTTGAATTCGTCAGATGGTTCATCTGCTGAGCCTCCACCTGAGGCCGAAGGACCTTCCGTCATGCAGTGGTACCCCTATTTTCGGTCGTGTGCAACTAATAATGCTTGACCATCTCTGCTGCTTCTTATATCTTTTCTGCGGGAGTTGGCGGCCTAGAGGCTTGCATAACCCTTCACCACTCACCCTCTCTTGGGAGATACAACTCGAATCCAACAACAGGGATTGTAAGTTCTAGGTTTGACAACACCTGTGGTGATATCTCTCCAAACATCCCAATAGGTTCATCTCCCTTCAGAATGTCCGCAGCTCTGCCTGCTATGAAGGTAGGGTCTTCACGGGACACATACCTGAACTGACCCTGCAATCCAAGATTCCTCAGCACAAATCCCAATTCTGTGGCTAGATCTGTGATGTTCACTGTGGTATCTGCTACTATTCCCGAAACAGACGCTATCTGTTGAATCCGTGTTTCCATCATCTCATCGGGAATTGCGATGTCACCTACTTCGAACAACTTCTGGGGATAGTCAGCGTGTTGGTTCTGGGCCGCGAAGTCCAGCAGAACTGCAAGTAGCGAGTTCCTCAGGACCGAATAGTCCCGGCTCTTGGGGTTTCCCGTGGTGACAAGCTGTCGTTCTCTGAGCATCTTGTCATTGAGAACTTCTGGAGAGGTCATTATGTAGTTCATGACCTCCTGGTAGCCGACTCCAACCATTAGGTCTCTTACCTTATTCTTTAGATTCGTAATGGGTTTCAGCTTCCCAGAAGTCATTGTCTGGGACATTGCGGGTTGAATTCTGTCAAAACCGTATCCAATAGCGATGTCCTCAATGATATCAACTGGATGTAGAATGTCCATTCTATACTTTGGGATCTGAACTTCTAACTGCCCTCTCTTCATCGACTTGGCACCATATCCCATTCGTCGTAACGAATCAATGATCTCACGTCCGCTGAGGTCAAGTCCAGTCAGTGCGTTGGTGTCGTCGATACTGAGAGTCATTAGTTCCGGTGTGAAATCTGGAGTTTCATAGACCGTGCCATCTGGATAGGTCACCGTAACCGACTCGATTCTTCCGCCTCGTTCTGCTAGAGACGCTGTCATGATGTTGAGTGCTTGGTCGACTGTGGACAGGTGGGTGCCGGTGACTTCAACAAATAGGTTCCTGGTTTCGGTTGTGATTCTTCCAAGGTCATTGCTATTGATTATTGGAGGCAAGCTCAAGACCTGGTCCTTCGAGTCATAGAGCATCGGCCATTTTTTGTGGGACTCGATAATCGATCCAAACTCTACGCCTTTCTCATGATTGGATAGAATTGTAGGCCCATCCATCTCGATGGCGTGCCCCAGCGGAGTGAAACGTATCTTCTCAGGTTTCATGGGCGTGTAGATCACAGGGAATTCAATGTCATCGTATACATAGAGCCCTATGCTGGCCTTGCTTCTGTTTCTTCCATGGGTGGCGGTGAGGGCTTCTTGAAGATGCATGTACTCCTTAATCAGTTCGTCATCCGTGGTAACACCCTTTATGATAGAGCAGGAGATGTATGGACGAATCTTCGTAAGTCCCGGCTTGACAGTGACACTGTAGCCTGACTTCTTAGTCGGAAACTTGCACAGGCCGGGTTCTACGCGCAGAAAGGATCTGATGGCTCTGGCTATACCCTCGGTTGAAACCATGTCCTGGCGATCCGGGTTCACTTCTATCTCAATGATGTTGCCTTCAACCTTCTCAACTTCCGCTTTGATGAGAAAGAGGTTCTCCTCAAGCTCCTCCAAAGACAGTCTCTTTCCGATTAGCCCAAGAAGGTCATCAATTCTAGATTCCACTATCATAGTGATCACCTACTTTACGAAGACGCTCCTCCTCAACCACGTGAGGTTCCTGGAGAACAATTCCCTTATGTCATTGATACCCATGGCCGCCATGTAGAGCCTCCCTGTTCCGATCCCCCAAGCAAGAACGGTGTCCTTGATCCCCAGAGGAAAGGTGACCTCAGGTCTGAATATCCCGGATCCTCCAAGTTCTATCCAACCCAGCTTCTCGTGTTTCCCAAACGACTCAACACTCGGCTCCGTGAATGGGAACTGTCCCGGCTTGAACTTCAGCTTCTCTATTCCAACTCCCTTGCATATTGATGTGAGATAGCCTAGCAGGTCTCTGAGTGTCAGGCCCTTATCCATGATTATTCCCTCACACTGATCGAACTCACGAGCATGTGTAGCGGTGAGAGTTTCAGACCTGAAGTTCCTGTCAATGATGAACATCTTCTGTGGACTCTCACGGTGTTCCCATAGGTATCTCATTGACACTGGCGTAGTATGAGGCCGCAAACACAACCTTGTGGCTACCTCTCTGCTGAATGGCCAGTCCCAGCCCTTTGACCCAGTGTTGCCACCGTTCTCATGAACTGCTTTCACAGCTCGATAGTAGTCCTCATCCAACACGTCACCATGGTCGTAGGGCGAATCGATTCGAAACTGGTCTTGGACTTCGCGAGCCACGTGGTCTTGGGGTACGAACAATGAATCGTGACCCCAGAACTCTGTTTCCACATACGGTCCAATCCATTCGGTGAAGCCTAACCCGACCATAATCTCTCTGAGCCAATCGTTGAATTCCGCATATGGGTGCTTCTTGCCATAGTTGACAAAGGCAGGCTGAAGCTCGACATTGTACTCTCTGAAGGTCCTCGCTCTCCAGTTGCCAGACAACAGCATTTCCTGCGTGAGGTCTCCGATTCCACTGACCTCTGTTGCCAGCAGCTCATTAATCGTCTTTCTCTTCTCTGCGATAGTTTCGACTTCGAAGACCTTGGTAGTAGTCGCGTCGACCAAGGTCCTTTCTATGGCTTGTTCTAGTGCTACCAGTAGGTTCTCAGGCAACATAGCAATGCCATCTCTCACATGCTTCAGAACAGTTTCGATGGGTGCCTCAATGCTCTTTGTGTTAGCTTCAAGAACGGTGGTTCCCTCTTCTTTGAGAATCTTTAGCCAACCCATCCTTCGATTCCAGTTCATCGCGATACCTTTGGCCTTTGACGGGATCCCACTCTTCGCTGTGGCATCATCAATCTTGGCAGTTCCGCCGAGGTCCATAACAGCATTGAAAAGTCTGACTTCGGGAAGCCCCTCCTCTGCGTATTCTTGTCCCTCGTCAGTGAGAGAGTAAGAAACAACTTCCAGTGTTTCAAGCATGACTAGCCCCTTCTCAGATAACGAGTTCAGAATGGAAACCACACGCTCGGCCTTCTCACCAAGTCCATTCGCCAGCTCATTCGCTGAGATTCGCCTGCCCAAATCGACGAGTCGTCGAAGAACTGTTCTCTCTCCTTCTGTCAACTGGTCGCTCATCTGTTCATCAGAACTCCTGAGTTGTCAATGTGATGCTCTGAACGCCCCGCCGCATGCGGACTAGGTCCGCAAAAGAAGTTATCCTTCATAAGGATGATGTAAATTGGTGGGACATCCCTTCTTCACCTGTTGTCCCTCTCAGAATCTGACGACCTTTTTAACTTGTCGTCGAAGAGCGCTGAGTACCTGACGCAATGTTAAAATACAGACTTTCGGGGGATGACTCAGGGCGCATGCCTGACGGCTACTAATTCTTAATGAACCCCGTCGAATAGTACTAGATTCAGAGGTGAAACGAGATGTCAGTTGAGCGACAAAAGCTCAAGCGAAAAGTACAGGAGCTCAAATCACTCCAAGGTAGGCATAGCTCGTTCACCACTCTTTATGTTCCGCCAACTAAGAGCCTAGTTGATGTCACAGGTTTCGTAAAGGCAGAACTGGCCGGGGCTGAAAACATCAAGAGTAAGGCCAACAGAAAGAATGTCCAAGACAACCTCACTGCCATACTCAGCGAACTGATCCGTGTAGACAAGATACCTGAGAATGGGATTGCTTTCTTCTTCGGGATAGTTGAAGAGGGGGGCACGAATGACGAGATTCGTGAGATTGTTGTCCCTCCTGCTCCCATATCCCAGTTCACCTACATCTGTGGCCGCGAGTTCATTACAGATGAACTCGAGGAAATGACACTCCCCAAGAGCCTAGTAGTAATTGTATTGATTGAGGGCGGAAAGGTCACGATTGGGTACCTTCGCGGCAAGCACCTGGAACTGGTGCGTGATGAGGACTTCTATATCATTGGGAAGACTCGCGCAGGGGGTCAGAGCGCGAAACGATATCTGCGCATCAGAGAAGAGAAGATGCTTGAGTTCTTCAAGTACGTCGGGAGAATACTGAAGGATCTCCTGTTGGACGACATTGACAATGTGGACGCAATTGTACTGGGTGGTAACACAATCCGTGCACAAGAATTCCTTGAGAAAGGGGACTTGGACTATAGGATAAGAGAGAAAGTTGCTGAAACAATCATCCCTGTCAGTGTTATAGATGAAACCGGTCTCTACCAAGCGATGAAAGAAGCTTCACGTGTCCTGAGAGAAAC
>CAYFTD010000078.1:0-2020 GCA_964345915.1 uncultured archaeon | reverse complement strand
TTCAAGAAAGGTGATTCCAGACTATGTGAGAAAGGCCAAGGCCGACACACATCCAGAGTTGAGAAAAGAAGTGTTTACCGCCTTACCGCGGCAGAATGGCCTTCTTCTTCTCGCAGCCGCAAGGCAACTGAAGGAGAACCGAGGGGCATACATCACAATGGGTGAACTGGAGGAGATGTACCAATCAGTCTGCGAGGAGTATGGTGAAGAGCCGAGAGCACATACCCAAGTATGGGAATGGGTACAAGATCTAAATGCTCACGGACTAGTCGACACGAAACGTTCGAGTGTTGGACAAAGGGGTCAGACAACGCTCATAGGTTTCTCTGATGTGCCTGCTGAGATGCTAGAGCGATACTTGCTGAATATACTCGAAGAATAGGAGGCCCTTACAATCACAAATGACTCTACAGATACCTCTCGTGTATCTATTGAAGACATATTCTCTTCAAGAGGAAGGATCAAGATACTGAAAGAGCTCGCGATGTCAAGCGAGTTGAACATATCCGAACTCTGCAGGAGAGTTTCTCTGAATCATAGCTCAACGAAATCACATCTGGAAGTACTGATTGCATCGGGCCTGATTGAGGAGAAGATGTTCGGAAGAATCAAGATCTACCGCTATCGCATTGAAGATCATCGGGCCCGGGCACTTCGAAACCTGTTTGGTCTGTGGCAATCCTGATGGAGGAGTCCTATTCTTGACTTCTTACATTGCACGTCTATTCTATCTTGGCGATCGCTACCATGGATCGCAATGCCAACCAGGGCTTAATACTGTACAGAGCGAGCTGATTGAAGCAGTGAAACAATGGAGCGGCACCCCTCACTCCACACAGACCGTTCAGTTGGCAGGAAGAACCGATCGAGGAGTTCATAGTGTGGGGCAGATTGTACAAATTCTCTCCGAAAAGGAACTCGAAATAGACAGGATTAACAGACACCTGCCGTGGGATATCACTCTCTGGGCATGTGCAGAAGCACCGTATGATTTCAGACCACGGTTTGATGTTCTCATGCGTCACTACAGGTACTACTTTGAATCTCCTTTCTCACACTTGGACCTTTCATCCATGCGAAGAGCACTACAGCTCTTGATTGGTTCTCACGATTTCTCTTTGCTCTCCAAACCTGATGGAAACCGACCCACCATAACAACGATTCTGAACGGCTGTTTAACGGAGCACAAGGGCACGCTTACAATTGACCTATTTGGGACAAACTTCCTTTGGAAACTCGTCCGGAAGACGGTTTCATTACTTCTACAGATTGGAACTGGAGCATCAAAACTGGACATTATCACCGATATCATCTCAGGACGAGACACAATCCCTGGCGGAATAAGACCGGCACCTCCTGAGTGCCTTGTTCTAATTGAAACCGTTGTGCCAATACGAATGAAGAGCACAAAGCATGCAAAGAAGAGAATACAGAAGCATGTCAGTAGCCATCTCCGCTCACTTGAGAGGTCCAAAACAACCATTGCAGCTGTCAACGAGGACTACTTCTCTAGTTGAGAAGACTTCTTCTAATTCCTAACCAGTCAGAGAAGCTTTCTCCTGACTTGGGGTTGCGCTTGACAATCTCTAGTAGAGCATCTCTGTGTGTACGAGTCACCCTATCTCGCGAAACTCCTGCAGCAGACGACAGTGCGGCAAGAAGGCCAGCTTCTTTGTCACGCCTTCTCCTACCCTGCCACACCAGCAAGGGCCACGTTGGTCGAGAATATTCCACATTTCGGTAGGGAGTTTCTGTTCTACTCGATGCAATCCCTGCCGACAAGAAATCATAGACATACGAGAGCAACTTCCAGTTCTGTCTTCTCATGATTCTTCCCAATGCCAAATCCGCTAGCGAGAGAAACTCGAATCCCTTATCCAGCTCTGTTGGAGAATTCAGATGAAGGTGGACATTCTCTTCGAGCCATAGTAGCAGCTCCCTGTGGTCTATCTCCAACTCTGAAGTCACCCGTTTTGCAGCACTAGGATCGGTGGTCATAAACAGACGACGGAAGGCCTCT
>CAYFTD010000077.1:0-6139 GCA_964345915.1 uncultured archaeon | reverse complement strand
CACTTCTTGAGTTTCCAGGGTGGAGGAATGACATCTTCCTTGGAATTGCCTTCGGTCTACTCTACCTCTCTCGACCGGAGGGCATTCTCTTGGTCACAATATGCCTTCCAATGAGAATCGTCAAGGTCCGAGGAAGTGGCGAGCTCAATATGAAGAGAGCTCGGTCAATTGTAGCTATGGTTCTGGTGTCATTACTTGTGGCATTGCCTTGGATCCTCCATTGTATGTCAATCAACGGCACTCCGCTTCCAGATACGTTCTTCATCAAGGTACGTAGTCCAACCCAATGGGACATTGAGGTTTGGAGCTTCTGGTGGAGAGTATGGCTGTTGGAGCTCCCATTCATCATGGGAGGCTTTGTGGGTGGCGCGTATTTGATGACGAAAGTAAACACCGGTGGTGCCAGCATGTGGGCCTTCGCCGCAGGATTGACAGGACTGTATCGATTATACATGCCAATGCAGGCCCTCATCAATAATGCAAGGTATCTTGTCCCTATCTTTAACCTGCTCTTACTGCTGACAGTGGCTGCCGTAGGAGTAGCCATTGAGGGACTCACAATTGATGTTAGGACACCCAAGCACGCCCGTGACATAAGTATACTAGGAGTTATCCTTGCTTTACTGGTAATCTTCCCTTCCACCCTAGGATACATGGACCAAGCAGACCTCTATGGCAATTCGGTCAAGAACATCAATGAACAGCAGGTCGTCATTGGAAAATGGCTAGGGGAGAACACTCCCGAAGATGCAGTCATAGCAATGGTTGACGCTGGAGCTGTTGCGTTCTTCAGTAATAGGACGACCATTGATCTCGTAGGACTGACAACACCTGATATGGTCCACCTAAACATGACACCGCGTGAGAAACTCATCTACATTAGAGATAGAGGGTCGAACTACCTTGTCACATTTAACGCATGGTTCTGGCCATGGGAGATCGAACTCCAGCAAGGCTGGCAGGTTCTCTTCACAGTCCGACTAACAGACAATGTGATTTCTGGGCATCACATAAAGTCAGTCTACTACATCAACTGGAATCTCACTGCGCTTGCGTTCTGAATAGAGCAGCTCGCAATCAGGGACTCTCCTCTTGCGACTCTCCTGTCTGAACCAGAACCTGATCAAGTAGACCACCAGAACTCTGGATAACAGTGATGATATGATACTTGACATGAAACTAGTATCAAGAACGATCTGCATGAACCTACACTTAGATAGTCAGCATGGATGGTTCGTCATTCTGGTCTGACATTAGCTCGTAAACTTGTTCGACGAAAAGGAATTCAGGATTATTGACGATTAAGCCAACCTGCTTCGAGGAACAATCGCCGGTCTCGTTGTCATTTCTCTTGCTTTTCTCTTTCTCCACGGGTTGGTGAGTCCAAGAGTCGCCACTAAAGTCGCAATGGCTGTCAAGACGTTGTTAAGCAAGATGTCTGTGGCTACAACCTGGCTTAGAATTCCGACGATGAAAGATGCCACCATCAAATCGCTTCTCACTTCTTTCAAACGTCCGGTCTTCCAAGTAACTGCAAATGTAAGAACCATCCCAATCGTCAATGTGAGAATAACGGGCATTACTAATAAGATGATCATCTCCTCGGTTGGCCCCAGAAGAGCGGTAATCACCCAATATGCCACAAGAGCGCCTAGTATCTTCATATGATGTTGGCGGATGCCTGGCAGCCATATATGCAATACAACTCCTAAGAGAGGAAAAGATGTGGCGATGATGACCAGAGCTCGCACTCTGAACAACTCCATCGTCATCTCAAAGATACCGACCATGGGAAGGAGTCTGATCAGGTTATTCACAGCCTGTGCCATGAAGACAATACCAAACATCAAAGGTAGGTCTGTATTGAGCCTATGATCTTGATGAAACCACATACGAATCAGGTAGGCAGCCATCAGAACTGAGAGGCCTACTGTGACCAAGACCGAGGTGACGGTAACATCGCTTATTATCTGCATTGATTTCCACCGCGAATAGTCTTTGAACGCAATCTAGTTCCGCCAAGCTGATTTAAGCCCAGAGAATTATCCCTGCTATGTTGATTCATTGTCCTCTCAGCCGCTCTGAAAGAGAATCGACCTGATCGATGCGATACTTCGTCATCAGAATCAGCAATATCGTCATAGTAAGCAAGAACATGATTAGCATCATGCCGGTGAGGACCGGACTTGAATGTGCTATATCCGGTCCTTGTATCAATGGTTCCGGGCCTATCCTGAAGCTCTCGTTGAAGAAGTTGACCAATGTGTGAGCAACTATCGGACCAACAAGACTACTTCCGCCAGAGAAGTATTCGTAGTACACTCCTTGGAAGGAGCCAAAGACAAGCGAGAACACCATGATGCCAACTGCCTCAGATATGCTGAATCCAACGGGCGTTGAGTTCACCACTGGCCATACCAAGTGCCAGACTGCGAAGAGGGCTGCAGAAGTCAATATTGACCATCTGACAGAGATTCGAGTCTTGAGTCCATTCTGAATCAGCCCTCGGAATAATGTTTCTTCCAAGACTGCATTGGTGGAAAAGAACAGGAGTTGATACCAGAGAAGTTCGGCATATGGGATGGAGAGCTCAATTGGATAACTCGGGTCGATGAAGAGCGCGTAGAGCACAATGGCCCCAGCATCAATCAAGATGTAGATTGCGACTCCCACCAAGAGTCCCACAATGACACTCGATCGGAAGCGGTCACTTGACAGTCCAAGAATGGTTTGAGTTTCTCCTCTTCTGTAGAACCAGAAGAATCCAATTAGTATTAACATAGGAAACAGCTTTGAAGGTAGAATGTTGATCCATGTGCTCCCTAAGCCCAGAACAAAGACATCCACGATCCGCCAGATAGCCGCGATGGTCAACATCAGAACCCCGACTGTGAGAAGGTCTAGGCGAGACCAGATGCTACCCGACTCACTCAAGGCCTCGGCCCCCTCTGTTACTGTAGTCGTCATCAGCATTACACCTCATCGGCAAGATAGACTGTCCTCATGTGTCAGAGGTTACGATTTAAGGGCCGAGAAATCGCTTGTTCACGGGAGATAGAACTCTTGATTCAACATGATTTCTGGTCATAGTTCAGGACACGCCTACCCTTCGCAGAAGCAGGTCAGTAGTCCTTCACTACACCTCGAATACTGAATCTCTAATATCCGATATGTCGACCTTTTGTGAGATGAAGGTACGTAGCTTCATTGCAACTTTCCGATTCCCTAGAGCAATTCCTCCAACAACAGTATTCCCTTTGGTCACGACCTTGTAGTAAGTTCCACTGTCACGATCCACAGACACTATCTGATCATAGTCAGGTGAATCTACGTGCACGACTCCTACTGATGTAAGGTCAATACCTGCAACTTGCAGAGTGTTAGATGGTGTAATTCCGCTGAATCTGGCGCTTCCCGATTCAATCATGTTCTGAGCAGCTATCTTCGCTGTTGATAAAGCCCATGGGATTATCCCAAACCATGAGCCGTTCCACTCAGCGCAGTCCCCTGCTGCATAGATGCCTGGAGCAGAAGTCCTCATGAAGTCATCCACAGCAATGCCACGGTTTATGCTCAGATTCGAACTTCTGGCGAGCTCTACATTGGAGCGCACACCAGTGGCCACCACAGCGAGGTCTCCTTCAATTGTGTCGCCCGATGTGGATATGACTCCAGCCACAGAGTCGTCACCCACCACTCCCTTGCAAGTGAAACCCAGCAAGGTTGGAACTCCCATCTTGTCCAGATGTCGACGAAGAATCTCACTCGCGCCACCGTCGAGCTGAATCGGAAGCAGTTTGTCAACATTGGTCACAACTATGGGATCACCCCCAATCCTCTTGATTGCAGCGGCTAGCTCAATCCCCAGGATTCCTCCACCAACTATGATCTCTCTCCCTGCGCCCTTGACGGCCTCCCTTATGTCAATTGCATCGTCAAGAGTCCGGAGAACATGTACATTCTTCTTGTCCATTCCTTCGAAAGGCGGAACGAAGGGAATCGATCCGATTGCTATAAGAAGTGAATCGTAGCCTGAGAAGACACCAGAAGGGGTAGTGAGACCTCGAATCCCTGGATCTATGTGCGTCACCGGGGTTGATAGATGAAGATTGGCATTGACCTGATCGTACCAGTCAGTATCATACCGTATGACTTCCTTCAAGGTACGTTCTCCGCTCATGTACTCCATGAGATTTGGTTTTGGGTAGTAGGAATGACGTTCGTCTGAGAAGACGTCAATCTCCACCTCCGAGTCCATACTCCTAATCTCTCGGATGGCGGAGGTGGCTGCTACTCCATTCCCAATTATCCCAAGCTTGGTCATCGCAATAGCTCCAACGGACTTCTGAGGGCTGCTATTTTAATCTGACCGTGTTTGTTCTGCTCTCCAGTATTAGAGGCTCATCGATACCAAAATACATCTAAGAGAGGCACTGTTTCTTCCGAACCATGCACATCGCCGCTATCCTCTTCGATCTCCACCACACATTGACGCAGTTGAAAGTGAGTCTACAGTCACTGATGAGAAGGATCTCAAAGGAACATGGACTTGACCTCTCAACTTTCAGCGACGACGAACTCAATGATGCGTTTCTGAAGGCGGACGAGTGGCTGCAGGAGTACCAGGTAAAAGAGGACGTGGAACCGTCTTGGGGCGAACTCCCAGAGCATTGGATTCCTGCAGTTGGCATCGCCTTTGAAACACTGGGATTGAAGGAACTATCAGACGACCTTTTGTTGAGAATCGAGTCCAAGTGGAAAAGCGTGACAACTAGCACAGACTTTGAGTTCTTCATAGAGGAGTCAATTCAGGCGGTAAATGAGCTACATCGAAGAGGCTACCAGCTAGGCATCTGTACGAGAAGACATGACAATCCCATTGGAGTGATAGAGAGGAGCGGCCTCCAAGATATCTTCTCAGTAGTCGAATGGACTGGTGTCCCGGGATACGCCAAGCCCAGTCCTTACACTCTCCTCAGAGCTTCCCAGAAACTGGGAGTCAACCCAAGATTGTGTGCCTTCGTCGGCAATTATGTGGGAGCAGACATCAAAGCAGCTATTCGGGCTGAGATGCTGCCCATCCTTCTCACATGGGCTACTCCACACGAAGCTAAGAAAGCACCTGAAGGAACAATACTTCTTGACTCACCGCTCGAACTTCTGGATATCTTTATGGGACCGAATACTCCGCTTAGATTGCCTCTCTAGGCACTAGGTGATTGCTGAGAATCAGGATCCTACTCTTCAGCACTCTTGTCACTCGAGTCCTCTACCTGTTCTTCAGTTCCCCGAGGCAATAATCGGAGGACTGCTTTCGTTAGCCAATGTTTGAAGGAGAACGCGAGGCGGATTGGGAGAGCAGCCACGCCGAAGAAAGTGCGCACAATCTTCTTTCTAATCGTCGCACGCTCTGGATATCCGATGTATGAAAGAGAATGATCTACTAGGATGTCCTCTAATGCGGCCGCCAATGCCTCCTTAGCTAAAGCAGATAATTCCAAGTTACGAAAGACATCACTCTCTGTGAATTCTCTTCTATCTAGGACACTTCTCCACTTGAGGTACTTGGTCTTCTCAAGAACATCGGTCAGGCTATAGAGCAGCTCGCCTAGATACGGTTGGAGCTCGCGTTGAACCTCAGTGGGAGTCGGTTCGGACACAATCTCTTCGTACATCGTACGGATTGACTGGAGTTGCTTAGAGGGTGGCTTGAACCAAAGAACATGAAGGAGTCCCTCAAGCCTTCTAAGAATCCTCTTGTTCAGTTTCTCTATGTGATCTGGAACTTCGTCAAGAACTGCCTCGCGGGCTCTGGCAGCTGTCCCACCACTCAGAGTCGTCCAGATGCGTTCCAGCTCAATTACAGCTTTAGCATATCTATGGAACCTGAACTCGAGTGACTCTTCAACATCACTTGCATCGACAACATCTATAGTTCTCAATGAGAATGATTTGTCACCTCCTGCGATCTCCCACAGACGGTGAGCTAACATCGGGATGATTCCTTCTATGGTTGGGCATTCTAGTCGTAGAGCGTGATCCCCTGGCTGAGCAACTAGATAGCAACCATCGAGAGCCATCTCAACAGTAGAGAATTTGGTGACATCAATGGGAAAGATGTCTACAGCACCATGTCCAG
>CAYFTD010000076.1:0-4107 GCA_964345915.1 uncultured archaeon | reverse complement strand
CAACACCTCGGTTTCCGCAGCGCCCATTATGAATGGAACGTCATGTGCAACAAGAATCTCAGCAACAGCTGGAACAGGCACCTCCAAATCGCCCCGCTCAGTCTGAATTGTGCCTGTGCCAACGGCTACATGCGTCGCTATGAACTTGGTATCATCGAGCAGATCTGCCTTTTCCAGTAGGTAGGCTGTTCCAACAATGTCAAGAACGGTATCTATGGCTCCGGTTTCATGAAGCTGAAGCTTCTCTAAGGGTGTTTCATGAGCGCGTGATTCAGCCTCCAGTAGTTCATTCAAAGCCCTCTCTGCAATCCTCTTGGCGGCCTTGGAAAGCTCCAGGTCATTGGAGATTGAGGTCACAATTTCCTTAAGAGAGTTCGAATCATAGCGTATACTGGGGTCACTTGTTGTTTCAAGAGTCATTCCTGAGTGATCATCTTCTGTCTTTGGTATGAAGCGTACCCTAAGAGCTGGGTCATGTATCAAAAGGCTAGCGGCCACTGGGAGAAGGGAACTCTCTTCTCCAATCAGACTGATCAATGCAGAGAGGAACATGTCCCCTGATGCTCCAGCAGTCTTGACATCTAAGAGGACTGTTTTGCTCAATGGTTTATTCCCCGGATGCTTTTGTCTGTGTTGCGTTTTCGTCACGATTTGAGCGGGCAGCCTAAATAATCTTGTCAGCACAAATGCGTGCGCTCAGCGGCGGACCTGATGTAGTACTTGACTCAGAATATTCTAGTCATAGTCTGCATCAAAGTGTAGGCATTCCACCTTTTGAAGGCCTCTTCAATGGAAGCTTGTTCTACATGCCTCCCTCGCGCGTTGGTACCCTCGCCGCTGAGCCACTTGTCCTCCAATTCTCGAATATCGCCATGTACATGCATTCGTCTGGACTAATCCACATTGAGGAAGAGTCGAAATCTTCATTCACAAACTCAACAGGGGCGTTGCGTATCAGAGCGGCCGGCACGGATTCGTTGGATTCCCCCATTACAGCTGTGCACGCTGATGCAAGATTGTCAGCGACGGCCCTGCGAGTGACCCTGAGCTCATTGCCAAAAAGGTCTCGCCTTCCACGATCGTCAGCTACAGGTCTGAAACCAGCAACTCCCAGAGCCATGCCGATGTTCCCCATTCTAAGAGGCTGCGTTCGACTGTCAACGATTAGTACCCCGATGTCCTTGTCAAATCTGTCCTTGACGTCTTGCCTTAGTTTCTCTGCGCTTGCACGCGAGTCAACCGGAAGAAGCGATGCATTGCCTGGAGGCACATTTGACGTGTCTACTCCGGCATTTGCCATGAGTGTGTTGTTCTTGATGGTCAGCAGCACGTGCGGGATTCCCCCCAGTATCTCATCAGCTTCTTGGAGAACGAGTTCTGCGACCTCCGGTAGAAGCTCATGCTTGGATGCAAGTTCGCTTGCCTTGTCACTGACCTCCACATCTGAGAGCTTGACTAGACGCCCCTCCGTTGTTCCGAGCGGTGTTTCAGCAATTCCAAGAATATCATGATTCTGAAACTCATGACCACCTTTCCTCATCCCCTCAACAAGAACCTCAAGGATGTCATCATCTTCGTTGATGACTCGCGTTCGAATCGGAATCACTCGCATTGAAACTTCCTCAATGGATCACGCATGCCATCTGAAGATAAAGGCTGTTAATGATTCGAACTAATCTTCCTCGACCCTCTGAATCCTCATACGGGCCCCCATTATGCACTTGTCACCCTTTCTCCCTCCCATTGGATTGTGACGAGTACCCATAGAATTTATGCACCGTGCTGCCACAGCGGCGCCCATTGCCAGCCCGTCTTCCACAAAGAGCAGATTATGACTCTCATCCCATCTTGACCCGTCGGCTAGAAGCAGCCCTTCCGTTATGAGATTCGGTTTCTCACCCGTTGTGATAGCTCGTCCTGTAAGGCCCAGAGAGGTGTTTTCAAGAATGAGCCCCTCTGATTCGACGTTGCTCAGGATTCTCTGAACGATTCCGAACTGTATCAGATCAATCGCTGCGTGTAATTTGTGTTCGCCGCCCCTTCCTGCAATCTCTGCTCCAAGCCGCTCAAGAGCAGGTAGGTCTGAGCCATCCACTCCAACATCGACTCCGAGGAGGACAACGCCAGTGTCATCGGCCGCCTTTACGTTTACAGGGACTGTACCGAATCTTGAAACTCCGGATGGAACTCGCTCCACTCGGATGTACGATTGGGCGGCCTGCATCCAATCCTCATCGATAGTTCCTCGGAAAGGTCTTGACGAATGAGGAAGGTCGAGTGCGGATCCAGTTGTACGGTCAACGCTGCCAGAGCCCCGGGCAAGTGCATCTGGAATTGCCCCAGCAAGACCCACGAATGAAGCGATTGTCTTGGCATATGGATATCCGTCATCTGTGACTCTTCCTGCAAGTGTAGTCCCGAAGTCAAGAGTCATCACAGGGTTACGAAAGTCCACATCTGTGTTCTTGGCAGCCCCCTTTAGACCTGCCATTACAAGCTCTCCTTCCATTTCGTTAGCGACAACCTCTGCGTCAGCAGGAGGCAGGGAACTGGTTACTGCTCCATCGAAGTACACCTTCTTAAGCCAACTGAAGTCACGTAGATCCGGAGGAAGATTGTCAGGAGAGATTGAAGCAGTCATCTTTCGAGGTGGTACGCCTGCCAGAAGACATCCATCCGCCAAAGCCTTGACCATGGTCCCAACTTCTTCCGGAGAGGCAAACCCTGCAGTGACTCCGGTAGACCTGACCACGAAGTGAAGATCATTGTCTATATTGAGGCGCGACCTTGTTAGGACTGTCGTCAAGACGTCTGCCACAAGCTCGCTGACAGACTCCCTAGTCAGTTCCACCCCAGCAAGTGTATGGCCAAAGACCTTCTCTCCTTCCTTTGGTGCTCGGACATCTCTCGTATGCAGAACCTCTTTGTCAATCTGGAATATCTGGGCAGTCTGAAGGTTCGTGGTCATGAGAATGCATTTTGTGGTTGTGTTTCCTAGTTCGACTGATGCCACGGTGTAGAAAGGCTTCATACGAAGCGAAGAAACTCCAATGGTAATCGGATGCACCATCATATGTCGACGAGGCATGTTCGAATTCTCCACATCAAAGCAACTTCTTGTATGGGTGATCCTCAGAAGGCTCCAGACCCAGTTCAAGCTTGGCTGATTCCGCAGAGAAGATATCGGCCATTGCGATTGTTGGAAAGACCAAATCCGCGTTCTCGATTGGACCGTAGAGCAGGAAGTTGGCACCCATTGTTTGAACAATGATGTTCGAAGCTACGTCACAGACTCTGAAGGCATCCTTGTTTGTCTTCCTATACTTTCGTATCCAGGTCCACGACGATGGCGCGTTATGGATACCAGAACCGACGGGGTGCCCGTAGAGTGTCTTGGAAACGAATGTGAATGATGCTGATGAGCCGGCTCCTGCACCCATGGCCGTTGTCGCCGTGTCAATCAGTGGCTTGGTAACTCCAATCTCCTCACATAGGTCCAACAATCCTCTTTCGAATGAAGGCGTCCCTGTTTCGAGTGCTGCTCTCCGGCCCGATATGGAAGGATCCTGCGGATTGAAGGCTAGGACGATTGAGGAGTCATGTCGGATTTCTTGCAGAGCTCTGATCTCTTCATCCGAAACAGCTACATTGATGGAATTGTATATTGCTCGGTCAATAAGACCCACCTCCTCGGCGTATCTCAGACCTGCAATCCTCACATCTGACTGCGTTGAGTCTATCAGAAAGGGAGCATCAGTCTGCATGATGACGAAGTCAAGGTACTTCTTCATGGCAATCTCCGACTCGGCGAATACCTGAATCATGACGGGATTCCCGGTCATCTCAGACATCTCATCTTGTTTGTTGATGAGCTCCTCTGCGGCCTTTTTGTCCATTGTACCCTTATTGGAATCAGCCACAATTCCATGACCACCGTAGAAGATTGTGCCTGCAAGGACTGTTGGAGTCTCTCCAGGGTTGCCTCCAATCTTCACTCCACCAACATCGTAGATATACTGCTCTCTCTCGAAGAAGAACATCATGCTACAGCTCCTTTCCCACGATTATCGTCCCTGTTTCTCGGTCTTGAATCTCTACGACCACTTG
>CAYFTD010000075.1:0-3075 GCA_964345915.1 uncultured archaeon | reverse complement strand
TGATCTTTGGCAAACGATGGGCAGAGATACTGTTTGCCATTCCAGCTCTGGCCATTGGTGTCATTCTCGGACTTGTTCCTCTTGAAGCATTCACCAGGCAGGCATTGTCCGGAGGAGCCGGAGCCGTCTATGCACTATTTATCCCGTTGCTCTTCTGGTATCTCGCATGGCAATCAGGTGGTATACTCAGGAAGTCCAATTTCCTCCTAGGACTTGGCTTCTTTGTGTTGTTTGCAGGCAGAGTGATTCACGCCGCTCGACATGTCCTTGCTGACGTTGTATTCGCAGGATCTTACACAATCTCAGGGGTGCTAGCTCCAGGACTAATAGTCATAGGCCTGATACTGATCGCAACGGGCAATGAGTGGGGTCAAACACAGTAGGTACCGAATCTATGATGTATCAAAGGTAAGGACTGACTCTTTCAGCCAACTTCCTTCCATTCCAACATCTGCATGTCCTCAAGGGTGTGTAGGGCCTTCACTACCTCTTTGATTGGGATCTTCAGCTCATAGGCTATGTCGTTCGAAGTCATCTTTCCCTTGCATTTCTTGGCGACATCAAAAACGGTCTGTGTCATTTGACCGAGCCTCACTAGCATCGGAGAAACCTTCCCCTTGAGTATCGGGACTATAACCCTCTTTTCGGCTGCACGTCCATCTTTAGTAATCTCATCGATTCTCGGAATGAAGACACCGAATCGATCTAGACTTCCATCGAAATCTTCGATAGTGTCTTTGAATGCACTTGTGAAGTCGTTGCCCACTTCTGACAGGACGGCCTTTGCGGATATTCTGTCATCTATCTGGTCAATCATTCCGGCAACCATGAAGCCCTCGTGCCTTGAGAGGACAATCTTGAATCCTCTGAAGGACATGTCCTCCAGAACGCCGCCGCCTCGGAGCTCCTCACCGAATGATCCAACTGCCTGGAGAAAGCCTCCAACCAGGTTGTCATCAATTCCGCCCTCCTCTGCCTGTCCATATGCCCTGCTAATAAGACAAAGTCCGCTTTCGGCTATTATGAACAACGCCTGGATCAATGCAAGCACCCCAATGCGGCGAATATAGATACCTCTGAACGCGTTAGTTTATCTAGCTTTATATCACTTCTTGGCGCCTCCTCTAGCTATGCGATTGGGCCTATATTGATGGCCTCGCTGAGAGTCTACTGGTGAATCATGTTGGATACGGCCAAGGATGCGAGAGTGCTAGTCCTCGAAGATGCCATTAGGCGTCTAAATGAGATTGTGAGCAACCGTAAGCTGCGGGTTCACATCGAATACTCGAAACTAGGCGACACTCTAAGGACAGCCGGGGCATTGCTATATGAAGTGAAGTATGCGTATACAGAGGCAAGGACATTGTCTGAGCTTGAGTCAACCAAGAACCTCGTCGGAGCGATAAACAGCTTTCAGGAGTTCTTCAGAACAGCGGTTGAAAGTCAGGGATATGCACCGACATCCAGTGGCGAGAATGCAGTTGCCGCAGAGATTGATTATGCGCTTCGGATTGGACGAGGGTTCCAACATAGACTTGTGGAATACGGCGACGATCCTGCGTATGCTGTCGATTTGTTGGCTGTGGAAATCACCCAGATGACTGCGGTTGAGGCGTCGAAGGACCTCACAAGATGCCGATGCACAGATGGGAGTAGAATCTGGAATGCCGTTACCAATCTACCAGGAATCCAACCAGGGATCAAACTACCAATTGCCGTACTACCCCCAGTCGAGATCATGGGTGTAGTGAGTGAGGCGATGTTTCTTTCAGGGGACCCTCTCCCGGAATCGACAGAACTCGGAAGACTAAAGGATGTCCCCGTAAGTGCGTTGGATCAAGCCCGAGCTCAGGTGCTCCAAATAACAAAGAGGATGACCTAGATGGACCTACGTGAGATTCAGAAGAACATAGCCGCGTTTGAGCGAGAGCGTGGATGGGAGAAGTTTCCCCCTTCCTTGGTCTTTGCCCACTTGATAGAGGAACTAGGAGAGATATCTCGACACATAACGGTGGACGAAGGCTACAAGGTAATTGGGCTTGGCCACGATGGTCCAACCAAGTATGACCTGTCCCGCGAGTTTGCAC
Source organism: uncultured archaeon (assembly GCA_964345915.1). Lineage (GTDB taxonomy): Archaea > Asgardarchaeota > Thorarchaeia > Thorarchaeales > Thorarchaeaceae > SMTZ1-83. The sequence goes on along the minus strand of CAYFTD010000075.1, from coordinate 988 downwards.
AGGTATTCTCCCTTCTGGTCCAGCTTGCAAACTACTACGAGGTAGATCTTGAGGGAAGTGTCTTGTCTGAGCTTGATCTGATGAAAGAGAGATTTCCCGCCAAGGAATGGTCAGATCATATGAAAGACTACTAGAGTCAAATCATAATAGTCTGAAACGCTGAGTGTCTATTTCATTCTCAGATAGGCTTCTAGCTCCTTCTTCGCCATCTCTTCAAGATCAGTAGTAGCAGCCAGGAGCCCTCGGGCCTTGTTATAGACTACCTTGATGTTCTGTTCTTTTGCCCACTGAGCAAGTCCGCCTACAAGAGGGCCAAGTGCGGATCTCGCAGCCTCCACAGTGCCGACAGCCTTGCCGTACAATTCCAGAGCGTTTCTCTTGTCCTTACCTGCTTCTGCAACTCGGAGCCAGACCAGTGCGTGAATCATGTGCAAAGCCTCAAGCATCAGCGTGGGTGACTTTGGATTCTCTTGTACTCTCTTCAGGAACTTCTCCTTCCGATCTTCAAAGACTTCCTTGAAGACTCCAAACGCCTTCTTGTGGTTCCCCTTTTCCAGGTCAATGATGCCTCTTTGTAGTTTCTCGTCGGATTCAGACAATACTCAACACTCCGGAACTAGCAGTGGTGGGTCGATTGAATCAAGAAGCCCATGCTATTATGGATTTCTACGTTGTGCCCCTAATCAGTGGGTGTATTACTGAATGTTGTATGCCGCGGAACTTCATAGAAACGCAAGCATCAAGTCGAAGTTTCATGACCGCCCATAGCCACGTATGTTTTGCTGGCAAGTGTCTCGGAAGTAGTTATAAGCCGCTTCGGGTGCTGCCAAGCGAGGAGGACCAACTATGGAGATAGATTCAGGACCAGGTATAGAACAGCCTGAAGCCCCTCGCTACGACTATGTGGTGAGTGCCACGGGGCTTGTTTCTAGAACGCTCTCAGTGTGGGCGAGAAACATCTTCGCCTTCCTCGTGATAATTGGAGTGC
>CAYFTD010000074.1:0-2894 GCA_964345915.1 uncultured archaeon | reverse complement strand
CGGTTTGCCATTCAATGAGAATCTGAAAACCTAGCTACCGAAGCTGTTTATCGAATGAACGGCTTCTGGCATGGAGGAGTACGCGGTCTTCGCGTCGCTCAATTTCATTCCTTCTTTCTCCAGAGACTCTATCCAAATCAGGAGTAGTACACGTTGAAGAAGAATTCTAACCCCGGCTTCCGCCTTCGGGATAGCCAGTGGTGCAGGCTCCTCTCTTTCAGTGACAAACTGCTTCGTCCCGAGAGGAACCTGCTAGTGAAAGGGTGTGGGACGAGCATCCTAGGGGTTGTCTGTAAGTGACTGCGCGACAACGTGAAAGAGCTCTGACACTCCTTCTCCGGTCTTCGCAGACACCTCAACACAGGCTGCGCCGTATTTCGACGCAAACTGACGGCCTTGGTCGAGAGTCACACCAGATCCGTCCTGCCTCTCGTCGATCTTATTGCCGACAAAGATCAGCGCGCTATCTGGAGCGTTCTCTTTCAGACGGGCTATCCAGTCTTCCAGGCGTTCAAGGGAGAAATACCTGTTAGTATCATAGACTGCAAGAGTATTCTCGCTCCTCTGAAGTACCCCTCCACAACGTCTCTAAACCGAGGCTGTCCTCCTAGGTCCCACAGCATCAATCTGATACTGCCTTCCTCAAGCGTGACTTCCTTCGAGGCGAAGTTGACACCGATTGTCATCTTCATGTTTGGATCGAAGCGATTCTCAGTATAGCGAACAGTGATGCTGGTATTGCCAACACCACCTTCGCCAATGAGAACCGTCTTGAAGATTGGGCTTCGAAGCGCCATGCTTGCTTACCTCCTGTTACACGGTATTCAGCAACACATCGGCGCGGCCAGTTATACCTGTCCAAAACACGACGTAGGACATTAGCAAAACCGAGCCAGGTAGAATCCCAACAATCGTGATTGTCCCTTCAGCCGTAACTCCAATCAGGCTTCCCACAATCAGTAGTACTAGTCCAAGGGCTAGGAATAGTGGTCTGCTTCTCCCCGGTGTACCTGTCTTTCTCATTCTACTCCAGAGGAAGAAGTACAGGCCAAGCGGCACAAGGTTCTGAATCATGTTTGTGATTCCAATTACCATTTCATAGCCTGGGATTGTAGCGAGCTCAGTAGGATACCACATGAACATGTAGATCAACCCAGGAGCCACAATCACCAATGGTAGGAGGAGGATTATCCTCCAGTCAAGGGCAATGAAGGCGCTGAGATTGATGAACATCATCGCTAGGAAGCCAAGGCTGGCAGAAGTGTAGGCATTGGTTGGACCTGTAAGGGCGCCAATTGATGTTAGTGCCACTATGATATAGCTGACTGAACCCACCATAAAGTAGACAGCCAGTGTTGCCGTCGCTGAATTCCGAGATTCTCTGAACCTCGTGAACGTGTAGGTGCTTGTGGCAAAGCCAACAACTGCAACCAATGAAATCACTCCCACCGAGATGAATGCAATGACATCTGTTATTCCGAAGGCCAAGCTGTAGGAGAACCAGAAAGTCACTACGTTGATTGACAGTGCGTAACCAAACAGCTCAATGGAAACACCAAGCTCCGGCTTGAGAAACGCAATCGAGGCCAGTGCAGGTCCCAGAAGACGGATTCCAAGAATCGCTGCTATCACCGATGGATCGGTTGACACGGATGCTATTGGATAAATGATGTAGGATAGCACCAGAAACATGAGTGCAACGGCTGTGATCCTACGAGTTGTCCGTGCCAAGTGCCCAAACAAAAGAATGGGAACTATGTTGAGAATAAGGGTCACTGGACCCACAACCATCCCAAAGCTCAAAGACAGTCCGAGAATCGCTATGGAGAAGGCATATACGAGTCCGATTACAAGCATTACGAAAGGGACTGCCATGGCCCGACGCCATTGAAGTATCATCAAGGCCGCGACCGCAAGCAGGGCCGCTGCTACCATCGTAAAAGCGTAGTATGTTGCGTTCACCATTGCTGAGGCCGCACCCAAGTCAAACATGAAGTTCAGGGATGATGCCAGGGCCAAGATGAGTATTGCCATAGCAGCTAAGTACAGAGGTTGACCCGCACGCCTCTCATCTGGAGAGAGTCCGGCTGTCCGCTGCTGAGTATATCGATAAAAGAATACCTGCAGCAAGAACCAGGGTCACCGCCATAAACAGCTCTGATGCATCCTGTACAAGCAATTGCATTTCAAACACCTTACAACATCTTCGATGCCCAATCACTAGCGCGATCTGTAGCGCTCTCTAACTGGGTGGTGACCTTGCGAATCTTCTCGACAGTATCTTCAGTAATGACTTGGTCCATGCCGTTTTCAAGAACTGAAATGATTCTCTTGTTTATCTTGGAGGCGTCCTTGTCATCCTTGTCGTGTACACTAACAACGAAGAGATTCTTGGTCTTGGACAAGACCATACGGAACTTGTCCACAGTGATCTCCTCCAGCTCCGTTCCAGACATCTGTTGGATGTACATCTGGATTGCAGAGAGGAATCCGCCGAAAAGAACCTCGTCAACACTGAACTCTCCAGGAGTGATTGCTGCCTGGGTTTCCCCAGCGTGGTTTACCAAGTAGATTCCTTGTATCATTTCTAATCTCTCCTAGAAGTTGTCCATCCACCCCTGTGCTTTGTCCACAGCACTTGTTTCGTCATCATCCTGAACCGCCGCACCCGCAGCCTCAACGTCTCTGACAGTGAAGTTGCGATCAACAAACAAGACCACAGAATGGTCCTTGTCACATTTGGCCGGTATCAGAACTGGAATTCTCTTCGAGTCGCGTATCGACCCTTCTTGCACTGTGACTCCGTCCACAACTGCTCGACACACAGGGCAGGGAACGGGTGAAAGTGTCCTATTGTTCACTGCTGTCACCCCTTCGTTCTTTTGGTCCCAGCC
>CAYFTD010000073.1:0-5659 GCA_964345915.1 uncultured archaeon | reverse complement strand
CTGGCGAATGGATTGACTCGGCTGGTCTGCATAATAGGACGTCTGCTGCACGATTCAGTACCTTTGGTACGAATGATACGAATCCTGTGGAAAGATCGCCTCTAGTCTCGAAGCTGTGTCAGCAGAACACTCAATCTCTCCGAACTGATGAAGTACCGAAGAGGGCGTGTGGCCAGCAATAACCTCAGAGAGCTTGAAAGCGTCAAGCTCAATCTCTGGTTCTCTTTCGATTCTCTCCACCTCGAGCTTCCCGTCGTTGGGTTCAATCTTGAACACACCACTATTCCAGGGACATTGGTCATCTCTGAGTCGCAGCACTACCGAGTCGGTTGCAGTTGTCGGAATCGCCACTTGTTGACAGTAGTCTTCGAAATCAATGACTCTCATCATCATGCAGCCCGATGCATGCGACTTGGCATCATGGACTTCTGTGAAGAAATGCCGCACAGGGGACTCAGAGTCGGAAATCCAAGTCACCTTCCGTACTGGCACAGCGTATTGACCAACGAGCTCCACAATGGCAGGAAACACGTATTCGGAAGTATAGACTGAGTATCCCACCACGAGCTCCATTTCGTCCTCTTTCCCCTTGAAGGCAAATTTCACAGCACCTACAGGTTTACCGTCCCTTTCGAGTAGGTGATAGTGATTGCTCTTTATCATCCGTTTCAGAGTACGAGGGGTATGAAATGCACGGGAGCCGAATCTTGTCATAGACTTCTCGACTTCATGAAGAGGGCCCAACTCATCGGGATTATCCAGCTCGCGGTTTGAGATGTCTGAGGGGCCATTTACGATTCTCAGATGACGTGGTTTGAACACATGCCGCATTCTGTTTTCGGCCAGGGCATAACCAAACTTCTCATAGAAAGGACGGAAGAATGGATCCAGAATGCTTAGCGAAAGACTCTCTTCTCTCATTCTGGGGAATGCCTCTCTCATGAGCTTCCGGATTAGACCCTTTCTTCTGTGTTGGGGTTCCGTGGCAACTCCCCACACTGCGGCGAACTTTATGTTGCTTCCACGTATCAAGTTCCACGAGTGGGAGAAGAACGAAACATTCGCTACCACTCTGCCATCTTGCCTAGCTACGTAAGACCAATCCTGCTGATCCGGTCTGTGCCAACCCTGCGACCAGTCTTCCTTCCGAATCTCCTCTAGATCACCAGTTGGTTCAAAGACCTTCCACAGCAAGCGGATAGCAGAGTCTCTTTCCTCGTCTTTTCCCTCGCCTATCTCGAACATATGCACTGTGGCCGTGAGTTGACAAATGACTCTTTCCCCCGGTGAACCACTAGAGGTAAGATAACTGCACAGTTCCTTTTATGTCCCGACTCGAACGGCCAACCAGAAGCTCAAACTCTCCTGGTTCAATCACCCAATCATGTGTTGAGACGTCATAGAAGGCTAGGTCTTCAGCTCGGATATCGACAGCGACACTCTTCTCTTCGCCAGGGTCTAGATGCACCTTCTGAAAGCCGACAAGTTCCTTTGGCGGCCTGGCGACTGAGCTTCCAAGGTCACGAGCGTATACTTGAACGACATCAGAGCCAGCACGGTCACCGATATTCGCGACTCTCACCTCAACTGCTACATAACTCTCTGGTTCAGTAATAGAGGCGCTGTCCGAACGAACGTCGCCGTAGTCGAAGGAGGTGTATGACATGCCAAAGCCGAATGGGAAGAGGGGCTCGATGCCTTTCTCGTCAAACCACCGATATCCCACGAAGATTCCTTCGTCATAGTACACCTTCTTGTTGATTCCTGGAAAGGTGCGGAGTGTGCCAGTACTATGGGCTGGGGAGTCTGATAGCTTCTTGGGGAAAGTAAGCGGAAGTCTGCCTGATGGATTGACGTCATCGAACAGAACATTGGCAATTGCTCTCCCACCCTCCATGCCGGGATACCAGGCCATAAGAACGGCCGGTACATGCTCCAGCCAGCTATCCATAGCAATGGGACTTCCAGCTATGAGAACTACCACAGTATTGGGATTGTCCTTGACTGTTTTGTTTATGAGGGTCGCCTGGCTCTCCGGTAGAGCCAAAGAGTTTCGGTCGCGTGTTTCTGAGTCCTTTCCTCTGCCGTGGTCCAACCCGGCGAAGACGATCGCAGCATCAGCCTGAGCAGCATCAGAAACAATGTCTATCTTGGTTCCACATCGCTCTCTCATGCCATCAAGTGGTGTGATTTCATAGGGTGGCACTACGGCCGAAGATCCTCCAGACAGGATTCTCCCGAACTTCTTCTTCAGATTGGGACCGACAAGCGCAATCCTTTCGATTGATTCAACATCCAGAGGTAGGCGACCATCCTCATTCTTCAGGAGTACCATGCCCTCTTCTCCTGCTCTTCTCGCGAGGTCGTGATGTTGAGGTGTATTCCTCTCTCCTTCGGGCAGGCTTCCCGGGTCATCAAAGACTCCTGTCAGAAACATGACACGGACATATCTTCTAACGAGATCATCCAATGTTTCATCTGTGAATCTCCCTTCTCCATGGGCCCTCTCAAGAAACTTCAGCTTGTACTTGAATGGCCAAGGCATCTCTAGTGAGAGACCGGCATTGACGCAACCCTCTGTGGTCATGATATTCCTTGTGGCAAACCAATCAGACATGACGAATCCTTTGAATCCCCACCTTTCCATCAGAACATCACGAAGCAGATACCTATTCTCAGAGCCGTAGACGCCGTTCACCATGTTGTAGCACGACATGACAGCCCAGGGCTGTGCCTCTCTGACGACGGCTCTGAAGGCTCGAAGGTAGACCTCATGCAGAGTCCGTTCATCAACCTCTGAGCTGTTACTCCTTCGGTCTGTTTCTTGATTGTTTGCGACGAAGTGTTTCACACATGCACCTATCCGCTGACTCTGCACTCCCTGGACGAAGGGAATCGCCAGTTCCTTGGTCAGAAAGGGATCCTCGCTGTAGTACTCAAACGTTCTTCCATTGAGCGGAGTCCGATCAATGTTCATTCCGGGGGCAAGTAGCATGTGCCTTCCTACTGCTCGGACTTCCCTGCCCATCGCAACTCCGATTTCTTCCACCAAATCTCTATCCCATGTCGCAGCAAGTGAAATCGTTGCCGGGAATCTGGTGTTCTTCTTGAAGCCAGTGGAATGGTACGCTGCCCCGAGAGGGCCATCTGTCATCTTGAAGGACGGGATGCCGACTCGTTTGATACGCCTTGTCGTGTACAAACGGCGTCTTCCCTGACTGGTCATGAGCATGAACTTCTCTTTCGTAGTCAGTTTCGATAGAAGTTCGCTTACTCTATCATCGACGTCTGGTAATGCTGATGCTGTCATGAGCTTCCCGGCTTTCTGCTTGAGTTAAGTATCTACATCATCAGGTCCTATATACACATGCTTTTAGCATCCAACTTGAGCTGAATGATAATCAGGAGAATGAGAAACGGAAGATGACATCATACGAAACGCGTCGCTTAGGCAAGACGGACATCGAGGTCACACCGATTGGCCTAGGGGCAATGCAGTTGTCCGCAGGGAAGGGTGTGATTAGATTCGTCTTGTCTGCAATACCGCCAGAAACGATGGACGAGGTTGTTAAGGTCGCGGTTGATTCAGGAATGAACTGGATTGACACAGCTGAGGCATATGGAGGCGGGGCGTCAGAGAGAGCAGTAGCCCGCGGGCTGAAGGCGGCAGGGAGGGCACCTGGCGATGTTGTCATCACCACCAAGTGGTTGCCTTTGTTGAAGAGCGCAAAGAGCATCTCCAAATCAGTTGAGAAGAGTACTCAGCGCCTGGACCCATATCCAATCGACCTCTACTTGGTTCACCAGCCCTATTCGAGATCATCTGTAAGAAGCCAGATGGATGCCATGGCGGACTTAGTAGACTCGGGCAAGATTCGGGCAGTTGGGGTGAGTAATTTCTCGAGGGAGAGGATGATAAGCGCGCATGAAGCACTCTCGAATCGAGGTATCCCTCTAGCGACCAATCAGGTTCGTTTCAATCTGTTGCATCGGAAGATTGAGGTCAATGGGGTGCTCAAGGCAGCGAAGGATCTCGGTGTCACAATAACGGCCTATACTCCGCTCGGAATGGGTGTCCTGACCGGGAAGCTACATAGCAATCCTGACCTAATCAACAGCATGCCCCGATTTCGAAGAATGAGAGTCAGACGGAATCTCAAAAGGAGTGAGAAACTCGTGGGTGCACTTGAGGCCATTGCACTTGAGCATGAGGCTACTGCGGCACAGGTGGCTTTGAGTTGGGCCGTCAACTATCACGGTGAAACAATTGTCGCCATTCCTGGGGCCAGCAAGACATACCAGGCAGAACAGAATGCTGGAGCCATGCGAGTATCACTCACTTCCGAGCAGATGGAAACTCTCTCTTCCAAGTCCATGGAAATATCATGAACGGGACGCTACCCCAGATATCAGAAACGCTAGGGGTCCCAATCATACTTGATGACCTGGTATGGTGCATATTCAACAGGATCCAGCTCTGTCACAATCTCGCCGGGGGGCATAGTAACCGTTGCCCCTTCAGTATAGGAAACCAGCATGACATCAATCACTGGGATCTGGTGTAAGGGATCGTATTTTGACTCAGGAAACCTGACTGATCCTTCACCAATCTCCAATTTGCCTATTTTCACTGTGTTCTGCTGTCTCATTAGTTGTGGCTTCATGCCGACGCCTATCCCTTTCTCGTCTGCAACGGATTTGACCAAGAAATGTGGACCTGGAGGTGACCGCTCTTCCATGATTCCAGTTAGACTCACTTCTATTTCGACAATAGGAACTCCTCTTCTGATGCAGATTCCCTTGACTGTGTTGCCTGTCCGCTCCACAGTTATGGATTCAGCAATCTTCTTTGGATATCCGTAGATCTCTCTTCCCCCAATCATGGCTATGTCATTGGTTACAGGCATGGACAGGCAATAACTACCAGCTTCACCTTTGTATTGAACAGGTAGAAAGACTGCAGCTTCATTATACGGTGGGCAGAAATTCGATTTATGAAACTCTGCCACATACGCCGACGCTAGCAGAATGGGTCCGGGTTCGAGGGGCGGAGGCACAATGTGCTTGATCGCTTCTTCTGTAGTGGTGAACATCGCAACGATCATCTTGACGTCATCAAGGACATATCCCTCGGAGTATTTCTTTGCTCGTTCTTCAATCTCTTCCTTCGTTCTGACCAGTTTCAAAGCGTAGACTCCCCAGATGAAGACTTCATCCGTCGACTATTGTGTTCTAGTGTTTAAGTCTAGTGGATTCCCGATTCTACAAGAACCGCGCAATCATTGGCGAAAAGAAGGGCACCAGCCAGAAGAGCCACACGAACTTTGAGAACCGATGGAACCTGGCTGCCGACACCTCATCCGCACGTAGTAGGACCCTGACAGCCCATATCGCATGAATCAACATGAGGAGAATTGCAGCAAGTCCAGTGACTGCATGGAATATCGCGTCAAGAGGACCGAGAATTGTGCCTCCAGCCTCCAGATTGAGAGCCATTATCGTGGTTCCGGTTGCGTCACACAAAACGCCGATGCAGAACATGACAACAAAGACTGGTTTGAGATGTCCTGTTATCTGCTCACCCCAGACTGCAATCGTGTAGGTCATCAAAGCGGCAAATATGAAATACATGCCATAGGTGAAGACTAGTTGTGCCAAT
>CAYFTD010000072.1:0-7021 GCA_964345915.1 uncultured archaeon | reverse complement strand
TGACTAGTTTTGGATGCCTGATGGCGCGATCTGATGTCTTCCAGACTCATTTTTCGACCAAGCCTATGCGCCAGATGACAGACTCGTTTCCAGTAAAGGGAAGGAAGGGGCCTTGCAGTAAGACAAGCAAAGGAGAAACAAGAAATGACTAGAACAGAATCACGAATCCTACTTGACAACGAAGACGTGCCAAAGAACTACGTCAATATCCTGCCTCAATTGGCGGAGCCGCTGGCCCCTCCTATAAACCCAGAAACGGGAGACCCAGTCAGTCCGGAGATGCTCATGGCCATCTTCGCTGTGGAGTGTGTGAAGCAGGAGATGTCGCCGGATAAACTCGTACCGATTCCTGAAGAGGTTCGAGAGGCGTATGTGAAATATGGACGTCCTACCCCTCTACAGAGGGCGGTGGGTCTTGAAGCGGCGCTGAATACGCCCGCCAGGATCTACTACAAACGTGAGGACGCTTCACCGACAGGGAGCCATAAGCTCAACACTGCACTCACTCAAGCATACTATGCTAAAAAGGAAGGAGTGTCACGATATGCGACAGAGACCGGTGCCGGGCAGTGGGGGAGTGCAGTAGCACTTGCTTGTGCCCACTTTGGCATTGAAGCCATGGTGTACATGGTTCGTGTCAGTTATGAGCAGAAGGCGTTCCGTGGCACTCTCATGAGGGCCTATGGTGCGGAGATAGTTCCGAGCCCGTCAGATCGAACCAAGTTCGGCAGGAAGATCAACAAGGAGTTTCCTGGGCATCCGGGCACCCTCGGTATTGCCATCAGTGAATCCTTGGAAGACACACTGAGCAGAGAAGACACAAAGTACACTATTGGGTCCGTGCTGAACCATGTCTTACTCCATCAGTCGGTCATCGGTCAGGAAACCATGGTACAACTCGAGAAGATAGATGAAACCCCCGACAAAGTCATTGGTTGTGTGGGAGGTGGCAGCAACTTCGCCGGGATTGCGTACCCGTTCATGGCAGACTCAAGGTTCGAGGCAACCGAGTTTGTTGGCGTTGAGCCAATAGCCTGTCCATCCATGACTGAAGGAGAGTTCAGGTACGACTTTGGTGACACAGCCGGAATCACACCGAAGATAAAGATGCACTCTTTGGGTAAGGACTTCACGCCGCCAGAGATCCATGCTGGCGGTCTGAGGTATCATGGTGTCGCACCGACGATTAGTGCTCTTGTTAACGAGGGACGAATTCGCCCCGTTGCCTATGATCAGATCTCAGTACTAGAGTCCGCCTTGATGTTCGCAAGAGCTGAGGGAGTCATTCCTGCTCCTGAAACGGCTCATGCAGTGAAGGCTGCAATCGATGCTGCACTTGAGGCTAAGAAGTCGGGCAGCGAGAGTGTGATTGTCTTCAACCTGTCAGGGCATGGGCACTTTGACATGGGTGCCTACGCTGCCCTGATGGATGGCGCACTAGTACCTGAGAAGGAGATGGTGACCGCGAAGGAAGGCGTACCATTGCCGCAAGCCACATGATGATTTATCCATTGGAATAAAGCTCCTCCCGGAGTAACCTCCTGGAGGGGCTATCCTCCTCTTTTCTTCAAAAACGAACAGACCTCAAGGCCGCAGAGATACGGCTCAGAAGCAAGTCCTTGGTCGGAACCGTTCCCACGAAAGATAGTCTGTTGTTGATAGTGATTATTGGAGCAGACGAACCGATGAACCTAGAGAAATTATGAGCGTCCAAGACTGTATTGTTGCCACTTCCCCTTAGAGCTGAGGTCAACCATTCGATGGCATCATCAAGAGACTCAGCAGTATCATAGTCTGCCACACGGATGCAAAGGCTGTCACCATGGGTTTCCTTGGCTTCGGCGAGCATCTGATTGATTCTTACAATAGGGTCTTTGGAATCGAATGAAACAATTACCGACTCAGAGTCGGCAGATGGGTCGATTGTCAGGACAGTAAGCGATGCATCTCCGCAGGACTCGTCATCCTCAATCACAGGTTCGTCCTCGATGATACCGATACCCGGCATTGGGGGAAAGACCGTCACGGTGACCTCTTCCACAGACTCCTCTTTCATGGCTCCGACCATTCTGGGGACTTGATTTATCTGTATTGATAGCTCAGCATCATTGTCATGACAGAAGCTTCTATTCCCACTCCTGAGAGTATTCTGCAGGGTGAGCCCACAGTCTATCTGGCCACAGTTGAGGGTAACAAACCGCGAGTCCGTCCGGTGACACTTGTTGAGAGTCTTGGTAATCTCTTTGTACTGACAAGTACAAACTGCAGGAAAGTCCGGGAAATCAGAAAGAACTCCAGCGTAGAGATTGTGAGACCTGTTAAGCACGGGAAGAATAGAGGCTATCTGAGAATTGCTGCAGATGCATCAATTGTCGAAGACCCTACCGTCCGAAAAAGTCTAGCTGCAATGGCATCATACTTTGAAACCTACTGGGTAAGTGCTAATGATCCCGAGTTCACGCTCATCCGAATAACGCCAAGACGTATCGCCTACTTACGCCCAGGGGACGACGACGAAAGCAACGTTGATAGTCTACAATTTGACTAGGAGTTCAGGACTCAAGAATGAGGTGTGACAAAGCTGTCATCCAAGGACCCGAGCCGACCACCATTCACGGAAAGAAACGCGCTCAGAATCGCCGACAAACTCTACGGTGTCACCGGTTCCGTCCAAGAGCTCCCAAGCGAACGTGACCGCAACTATCTCTTGAGTACGCAGACTGGCGAGGAGTATGTTCTGAAGATTGCTGCAGGGTCTGAGCAGAGAGAAGTGCTCGAGCTCCAAAATTCTGCCATGCAGCACCTGTCAGACCATGGCATACAGGTTCAGTGCCCGAAAGTCGTTGAAACCTCTGAGGGAGCTCAGATTGCTTCTGTTGAGGATGACGACGGGAACTCTCATTTCGTAAGACTGCTGACCTTTCTTCCTGGCAAGGTCCTGGCGAAAGTGACTCCTCACGCGACTGAACTGCTACGTAGGTTGGGTGAATTCATCGGTCATCTTAGCAGGGCTCTGCAGAGTTTTTCGCACCCAGCGGCTGACCGAGAGTTCTACTGGGACTTGAAGAACGCCGGCGAAGTAATCAGACGTCATAAGGAGCACATCGTCGACAAAGAAAGGCTTGCTCTCGTGGAACATTTCTATCAGTACTTTGAAGACAATGTGGTCCCGCTTATTCAACATCTTCGCACAAGCATAATTCATAATGATGCAAATGACTACAACATCGTTGTCACCAAGGCCTATCCCTTTGAAGAGGCAACTTTTGGTATACTCGACTTCGGTGACATGGTTCATACATGCACAGTTTCTGAGGTCGTTATCGCAGCCGCATACGTGATGCTTGGGAAGAACGACCCTCTCTCCGCTGCCGCGGAAGTTGTGAGAGGGTACAACTCTGTATTCCCATTGACGGAGTTGGAAATAGGGCTCTTGTTTCCTCTAATCTGCACCAGGCTTGCGGCAAGCATGTCCATTGCGGCGTACCAGAGGAAGCTCGAACCGGACAACGAGTATCTGAATATCAGTCAGGAGCAAATCCTAGTCCTGATGCGCCTGTTGAGGGAGATTCACCCAAGACTTGCTACATACACCTTCAGACACGCATGTGACCTAGAGCCTTGCCCGCAGAGTACTGAAGTCCAAGAGTGGCTCAGAAGCAACGCGGAACAAATCGGCTCGATTGTTGAGTTTGATCTACAGACCACACCTGGGGTTGTATTCGACCTAGGCGTAGGGAGTCTGGATGTTCCGAATGTGGACGACTTGACGGATATCGACAAGTTCACAGATCTTGTGGCTAGGAAGCTGAAAGACACAGGCGCTGAGTTTGGTGTCGGCAGGTACAATGAGGCGCGACTGATATACGCTGGTGGGCAGTACGAAGCATTTGGCGAGATGCGAACTGTCCATGTGGGCATTGACATGTTTATGGAATCAGGCACACGAGTTTTGGCTCCATTGGACGGCAAGGTTCACAGCTTTCTCTACAACAAGAATCCTCTGGACAATGGCCCAACAATTGTTCTGGAGCATGACCTAGGGTCGACAGGCCTGAAGCTTCATACACTCTATGGTCATCTCAGTGTGGACTCCCTAGAAGGGTTGAGAATCGGAAAGAAGTTCAAGAAGGGCCAGGAGATCGCCCGCGTCGGGGAGTATCCGACCAATGGGGGCTGGCCTCCACATCTACACTTCCAGCTCATTGTTGACATGCTTGGATGGGAAGGGGACTTCTTTGGTGTGGCCGCTCCCTCCAAACGCGATATATGGCTCAGTATCAGCCCAAATCCCAATCTCATCCTTGGGATCCCGGACAGTGTCTTCCCCGAAGATAGAATGACAAAGAACGATATTTCGGGTGTCAGAGAGGCCAAGATTAGTGGGACGCTGAGTGTGTCGTATGAGAAACCACTGAACATCGTACGCGGGCATATGCAGTATCTATACGACGAGTTCGGTAGACGCTATCTTGATGTCCGTAACAACGTGCCGCATGTCGGGCATTCTCACCCTCGAGTCGTCGAGGCCCTTCAGAAACAAGCTGCAGTCCTGAACACTAATACTAGATATCTTCACGAGAATCTCGTCCGATATGCAGAACGGCTCGTGAACAAAATGCCCGCGCCACTGAGTGTCTGCTTCTTCGTGAATAGCGGGAGTGAGGCAAACGAGCTCGCACTTCGTTTAGCTAGGACATACACTGGTAATCAAGACATGATTGTGATTGATGGTGCCTACCACGGGAATACAGGGTCCCTGGTCGACATAAGCCCCTACAAGTTCGATGGCCCTGGGGGGCAGGGAGCGCCGCCGCATGTGCACAAGGTCAGAACGCCTGACGTCTACCGCGGGCCTTACAAGGCCAGTGACTCTGGTGCAGGGTCCAAGTATGCCAAGGACGTTCGCGGAGTAGTCAAGCGACTCAAGAAAGAGGGAAAGGGCCCGGCCGCCTTTTTATGCGAGCCCTTGATGGGATGCGCTGGACAGATTGTCTTCCCGGAGAACTACCTTCAAGAGGCATTTGACATATTACGTCGGGCCGGAGGGGTATGTATCGCAGACGAAGTGCAAGTTGGCTTTGGTAGAGTTGGAACTCATTTCTGGGGATTCGAGACTCAAGGAGTTGTGCCAGACATAGTAACCTTGGGGAAACCAATCGGAAACGGACATCCATTAGGAGCAGTTGTGACGACGCCCGAGATTGCCAAGTCGTTTGAAACCGGCATGGAGTGGTTCAGCACAACGGGAGGAAACCCGGTTTCATGCGCTGTGGGTATGGCAGTGTTAGATGTGATGGAAGAGGAGAGTCTCCAGCAGAGAGCCAACGAGGTTGGTGACTACCTCTTCAGGAGGTTTAACGAGCTCAAAGATAGTCACCAGATAATTGGGGATGTAAGGGGACTTGGACTCTTCATAGGCGTTGAGCTCGTCCTCAATAGGGAGAGCCAAGAAGCTGCGACTGAGCAGGCATCGTATGTCGTTAACCGGTTGAGAGATTTGGGCATTCTCATCAGCACTGACGGGCCGCACAACAATGTGTTGAAGATTAAGCCTCCCATGGTCTTCACAAAGGAGAACGCTGATTCCTTTGTCGATGTGCTTGATAGGATTCTTTCGGAGGACTTCTGTTCTTACCGCTACGCTCAATAGCCCGATTGAAACAGCGAGGCGCATGAAACGCGTTTTGGTCGTCTATGATACTACCTTTGGGAATACCAAGCTTCTCGCCGAAGAGATAGCTGCTGGAATTGAAGAAGCAGGTGATATCTCTTGCACGCTGACGAAGCACAGTGAGCTGTCTAGGCAAGATATCGCTTCCTATGAAGGAGTCCTCTTTGGCTGTCCTGTTCATGCAACAACAGCAACAAGGGGAATCAAGGGTGCGATCAAGAAGGCAGCGAGGGCAGGACTCGATGGAAAGCTTGGGGCCGTCTTTGATACCTATATGGGGCCTCAAAAGGCCCGGGCGGTTGACAAGATGGAATCCGATATCAAAAAGAGGGCACCTGGGATGAGACTTGTAACTCCAGGCCTATCAGCACTTGTGGACGGTTTCCGGGGACCACTCAATCCGGAAGAAATCCCCAGGGCTCGTGAGTTTGGCAAGGCTTTCGGAGCAGAGCTGCTAGGCTCCTAGTACCGCTAGTCCTCAGGAATCATTGGTTTCGATGTGTCTTCGATTTCCTCGTCTGGGAATGAACATGGGTGTTCTCTCTCTATATTCAATATAGGCCTGACCATATCTGATGACAAGGTCTCTTTCCTCTACGATGCAGAAGTAGTAGAACGTGGGGAAGTAGATCAAAGAGAAGAGTGCCAAGAAGGGAGAATTCAGGTATAAGGCAATCACAAGACCAATCCATACTTCGCCTAGAGCCTGCGGATGCCTCACAGTTTCATAAATACCGCCATAGAGAGTGTGCTCTTTCATGGGCGTGAGGGTTTCTTTTCCAGCGTCCTTGACACCCCGGTACATGAGATACAAGCTTGGGATCAAGACAATGGTGGCTACTGATGCAGTGATGAGGTAATCCCATGGGAAATACTTGGGAAGTGGTGTGGAGAGAGGAAAGAAGTAGTATAGGGCGAAATTCGCAAAGGCAGCGTAGAATGCAATAGATGCAATCTGTCGATACCTTGCACATCTCTCGTATGCAATCTCGCCAATCTTCTGTTCGAGAGCTGCAGGCCCCACGCTCCGTACGTAGAACACAAAGGAGATGACATTGAAGAGAACCATTGAGATGAAGTTCAGCTCAGCAATCAGTATACTTCACCGTCCTTCAAAGAGGTGAATCACCGAATTTAAGGAACGTGGCATCCTTTAGCTCTTGAAGCCCAGGTGGCGGGCCCTCTCTATCCTTCAGAGTCAAATCATGACGAATGCATTGCCGTTTCCTTGACTCCCTAGGAGAACGTACGAGATCTCCTTGTGATGTTCAATCTTTGATACCACTAGAACAGTGCTAAGTATAGTCCCAGGAGTGCCAATGCTAAAGCGACCATAAGGATAGGTAT
>CAYFTD010000071.1:0-7465 GCA_964345915.1 uncultured archaeon | reverse complement strand
ACGTCAAGCCCTCGTCAATGTACCCCCAGTCAATCGCGTCTGTGCCCACGAGTTGGGACCACCACTCATGTGCGACCTCATGAACCACGAGTAACTGAAGATACCATGGAGGACGTTCTCCGTTTCGCTGCAACTGAAGTGCGAGATTTGTCACATAGACTTGGCACGGGTATTCCATACCGCCATAGAACCCATGCTGCTCTACTATGTTGAGCGTTGAATAGGGGTAGATGCCGTAAGTGTCGTTGAGCAGTATCAGAGTCAGATTGGCCCATTGCACAAAGTGATTCTTCCATTCTCGCCGAGAGTTGTTCAGGTAGTAGCTTGTGATGTTGGCGCCACCTGCCATGATGGAGTCAACCTCGTAGTATCTTGATGCTGAGAAGGTCACCTCTCGCACGGGCAGACCCGCGTTGTAGTGATAGGTGGTGTTCACACCATCACTCTGACTGTCAATCAGTTCGCCTGTTGCAGCAACGACTATGTCATCCGGCGCCTCAATGAAGAAGTCGTAAAATGCCATGTCGTGGTAGAAGGGGTCACCATAGTCGACATAGAGATCTGTGTTCCAACCATCTGCCTCATCATAGACACAAGGCATTGGATAGGAACTGGAGAATGTGTAGATCTTTGACTGAGCTACGTCAAAGCCGAACGAGTTTGCCCGGTCCATCTCATCCGGCAATGTGGTCAGGAATAGTATCTGAAAAGAGACCCTGTTCCCCGGTGCGAGCGGTGCTGGTAGGTCCACCCACATGATCTGGCCATGCGGTTCTATGTTGTGCGACAAGACGACAGGCGAAGGCCCAGTCGTGGTCACGCTCAGAATCTGGATTCCTCCCTGCCTGTCTGTGTATCTCATCCCAACAGGATAGAGATGGAATGGTATGCTTGAGAAGGACACGGGGTCACCATTGTAGTAGTCTAGAGTCAGGTTCCCAGCAACCGTTGAGCGTACATCATCCAGAATGACAGACAGGCTGATATTTGACATCTCCACTCCGGTGAAGTTTCCCTTGGAGAACTCGTCGTAGTCCTCGAGTCCTGACTGACTGAGAGTCAATTCTCTGTCCTGTGTTTCGTGGTCGTTCTGAAGATGCAAAGGGAGGACCTCTGAAGCACTAGGAGCGAAACTCATGAAGAGCAGTATCATGATCAGGGGCATTGCGTAGGCGGACCTCACTACCTTCACCACCAGGTTTCTCACTCAAGAATCCAGCCACTAGCAATAAGAGTAGCTTTCATAGCAACAACCGCTGGAAGGCATGTGGAACAATCTTCTCTTTTCTGGACTCGGAATTCGAAAAACCACGCATGTCTTCGATTTAATCTGAGGCGAAGCATTCAATAGCTAAGAACCATACCATACATTGCGAGGAGAGGAAATCCATGCGGAAGCATGGTGGTCAGATTTTGCGTGGTGCTTAGGAGAGCATTGTTTTGCTTTTCAACTGAATTCCCAGTATCCTGATACCCTCGAAACCTCAACGTGGGTCGTAATGAATCCACAACCAAGGTCAGGGGTTCTCATCAAAGACCTCCTCTATCATTAAGGAGTCACAATTGCCTAGCTCCCAAAGAGGGTAGGTAGTGCATATGAGAGAGACGAGAACGTCCAAGGCTTCGCTGAAAACGTTTGGAAGCTACGACAATATCATTCTGCATACCGAATCGTGGAGCTTCAGTATCACGGGCTTAACCTCAGATGGAGTTTCATCGAGGTTTCTCAAATTTCGTCAAACCAAGTGCAATTCGGAGGAGAGATTGTGAAGAAAGGAAATGCGCGTGCATTTGCCATAGTGCTTGGAATATGTTTCATCTTGCTATTACTGCTATCAGACGCCAGTGTTGTTATTGATAATAGGCTTGAAATTGCTGGAGATGATAGCCCAAAGCCTGAAGGACCATCTAGAGACCCAACTTTTGTTCAGGCAGGATCGGGAGTGCATACGGAGGACTTCCTCGATACTGATTACATGGACACATCTAATTCAAGTGTTACTGGATGGGGTACAGGATCCGTCAATCTTCCAAAGCGGACTCCTACACTTGTTAGCAGCTTTGCCTATGGAACCTACATTGGTGTGTATGATGTAAAGGTAGCAGGAAACTTGGCTTATCTCGGAGCTGGTGCTGAAGGATTTCAGGTCTTGGACATAAGCGACATCTTCAACCCAACACTAAGAGGCCGTATAGATATTAGAGATTGGTCCCCTGAGAAGATCTTTCTGTCAGGCGATTATGCCTATGTTGCTGAAGGGTATCGTGCTACATTGAATGTAATCGATATCAGCAGGTCTACGAACCCAACGCTTCTAGGTTCCTGCCAACTTCCGGATACACCATTTGATCTGCATGTGGACGGAGAATACGCCTACATAGCATGTGATGATGTAGGATTGATTATTGCGAATGTTAGTGATCCCACAGCACCAGCTATAGTAAGCTCTTTCAATACTCCTGGTTGGGGAAGGGGAGTATGGGCATCTGGCAACTACGCATATCTTGCGGATGGATACTACGGCATACGTATCGTTAACGTAACTGATCCAGTTAATCCAACCTTTGCCGGATACTTTCACATAACAGGTCTAGTCAATGATGTGGTTGTATCAGGTAAGTATGCTTACATGGCTAACAGATTTCAAGGGATAACCGTAATCGACATATCTGACCCAACCAATCCAAGGCAAGTTGCAAGATATAACACGCCAGATGAAGCAGAGGGTATATGGGTGGAAGGCAACTACGCATATGTTGCCAATCTACGAGCTGGTCTGCTTGTGATTAATATCACAAACCCTCTCAATCCCACATATGTTGGAGGCTATAACACACCAGGATATGCGTTGGAAGTTTACGTTGATGGAAACTATGCATTCGTTGCTGATTCTAACTCCGGTCTTCAAATCCTGAGAGTTACAGATTCAAAGACACCAATTCTAGTAGGAGAGACCAGCACAAATCATTGGGCAGATTCTCTGATTGTCGATGGGGACCATGCATATGTTGCTGACCAAGATTACTTCACAGTCATAGGTGTAAATGACCCCTATAATCCGGTGATTGTTGGCTCCTATGACATTCCCAATTATGCCACTGACATAGCTGTGGAGAGAGATATGGCCTATGTCACTACAAACGAAACCGGTATGCATGTGATTGATATCAGTGATCCATCGAATCCCACATGGGTCAGCAGATATGAAACTAAAGAAAAGCTGTTAGGCGTATGGGTGGATGGGGACACTGCTTACATTGGAAGTCATGAGAGCGGGCTCTATATAATCAACATTTCAGACCATAGAAATCCAACATATCTTGGACATTATGATACACCAGGCTATGCTGCAGATGTCCAAGTCTGTGGAGATTATGCTTTTGTTGCCGATCATACAGATGGAGGATTGCAGATTATCGATATCAGTGACCCAGAGAATCCAGCTTTCGTGGGTATGTATGATACACCAGATGTAGCTGTAGGCATTTACGTGACCGGCGACTATGTCTTCATCGCAGACAATAGCTCAGGTCTTAGAATAGTAGATGTGAGCACCCCTTCGAGTCCAACAGAGATTGGCGTCTATGATACACCGGGTTTGGCTGTGGATGTCTTTGTGTCCGGAGACCTCGTATATATCGCTGATTCAGAAACAGGACTGCTTGTGGTCAATGCCTCTGACCCATCTAACCCAACTCTCTCAGGGACCTCAGACACAGATGGACTAGCTCTCGGAGTCTGTGTTTCAGGAGACTACGCCTTCATTGCTGATGGCAGTTCTGGTCTGGATGTAATCGAGGTGAAATGGAATGTATGTGAGCAGTATACCTCTGTCGCGAATGCCGAATCATTGCCAGTCTTCTCAGATGATTCCTTCATAGTTGTAGAAGCTAATCTGTCCTCCTCGGCTTCGAGTCCGTTGGACACGTCGATTGCATACTATGTTTCTGCTGACAATGGAACTAATTGGGACCAACTTGTCCCTGGCGCATACCAAGTCATTTCCCACCGCGGGTATGAACTCAGATGGCGTGCTGTTCTAACGACAACAGACCCCATGAGAACCCCAATTCTCGATTCAATTGTGCTTGAATACAATACAAGGCTGATCGCACCAACATTGCTCTCCCCCTTAGAAGGTGTGATTACTGGTGATAACACTCCAGAGTTTAGATGGAGTCAGGTCACAGGTGCAATCAATTACTATATAGAGATTGATACAGTGACGACATTTGATTCTGGGAACCTAATTAGGGAAAGAATTGACGAATCCACAACTTACACACCAATATCAGAACTGGATGACGGTACGTGGTTCTGGCGCGTGGCGGCCAATGATTCTGAGCATACACTTGGCGAGTTCTCAGCTGCAATGAGCTTCACTGTTGACACTTCAGCACCTACATGGGACGAAGAACCTACTGATCAAACAAACGAGTTTGGAGAACATTTTCGTTATGACTTGAATGCTACAGACATCCATGGCATCGGCTTTTATTGGGTGAATGACACAGACCGCTTTTCCATTACAGATGATGGCATCCTGGGAAACATGACTGTTCTCATGAAAGGAGTGATTTGGTTAGAGATTCGTGCATATGATATAGTTGACAATTTCGTATCTAGCATCATCAAGGTCACTGTACACGATACAACGCCGCCCAAATGGGTTGAAGCTCCTGTAAACCAGTACACCGAAGCAGGCTGTTCGATTCGATATGACCTTAACGCTACTGATATCTCAGGGCTTGACCGTTGGTGGCTCAACGATACGGTGAATTTTCGAATTGATGTCGATGGTGTCATTACAAACGCGTCTGTTCTGACTGTCGATGTGTATGGACTTAGAGTCTGGGTCAACGATACAGAGGGGAATATTCTATCAACGGACTTCTTTGTGGAAGCTCAAGTTGCCACAACACCCACTTGGGATGAAGAACCTACCGATTGGACTGTAGAGTTTGGTGATTCTTTCTACTATGACCTCAATGCATCAGATCCCTCAGGCATTGGATTCTATTGGGTCAATGACACAGAGCACTTCTCCATTGATGAGACCGGGCTAATGGTAAACGCAACAACTCTAGCTGTAGATGTCTATTGGATCGAGATAAGAGCCCATGATATATACTGCTACTACTGCACGGCAACGATAAGAATCATCGTACAAGACACAATTGATCCTGTGTGGGAGGAAGAACCTAGGGATTGGATTCTAGAATTTGGAGTGCCATTCAATTATGATGTGAGCGCTTCGGATATCTCAGGCATTAGCGAGTATTGGGTCAATGACACGCTATTTAGTATTGATTCTGCAGGGCTGATTACGAATGCTTCAACAATTGATGTTGGCAAGCTCTGGCTGGAGATTAGGGCCTATGATTTGCACGGCCGCTATTGTGTAGCGACAATCACGATTCAAGTTGAAACTGCGGCACCACCAGAGTGGATAGAAGAGCCCACTGATCAGACTGTAGAGTTTGGTGACTCTTTCTACTATGACCTCAATGCAACTGACTTGTCAGGTCTTGACAGATGGTGGCTCAATGACACCGCGAGGTTTGCCATTGATATGGACGGTGTGATTACAGACTTGGCACCTCTGCCTGTGGGCAAGTACGGTCTCAAGGTCTGGGTCAATGACACACTGGGTCACACTCAGATGTCCACGTTCATGGTGACTGTTCATGATACGACTTCTCCAAACTGGGTTGGCGTTCCAAGTAAGAGGCGGGTGTTGTCCTGGAGGAATTTCACTTATGACCTAAACGCCCAGGACCTCTCCGGCCTGGACACCTGGTGGCTCAATGACACAGACAATTTCGCCATCGATGGCGACGGCCTAATCACAAATGCAACCTTCCTTTACGGAGGGTTATACGGTATTCGAGTCTTTGTGAATGACACTTACAACAACATACTAGAAGCCAGTTTCACCGTGGATGTGAAATTCTGTCCTAACCCTCCAATAGTCATCGAATCTGACGAAGACTTTGAAACGCAGGGATGGCCTGGTACCGGGACTGAAGGTGATCCCTTCATCATTGAAGACCAGATCATCAACTTGTACGGAACTGGAGGCTACTGCATCTACATCACGCATACCCGCGTTCATTTCGAGATTCGCAATTGTACGCTTGGTGGGGCCACTACGTATCCGCATGCGGCCATATACCTCCACAATGTGTCCAACGCTGTCATCTCAGACAACACACTCTTCGGCAACTTATACGGAATCCACTTCTCAAACACGAGCCACAGTATCATCACTAGCAACAACTGCACTAGCTTCACATTTGGTTTCTATCTCTCTGATATAAGCCATTTCAACATGGTTTCGCACAATCTCCTGGCTTCCGGCACGAATTATGGAATCCGCTTCCACTATGCAGCTCAGAATACAATATACAACAACACAGTGTCCGGTGGGTACTTTAGCATCTCGATTTGGTACTCGAGTCATGTTAGTGTCGTTCGTAACAACTGCACTGGGAACGTTGAGTTCTACTATTCCGGTTCTAGCACAGTCAGACAGAACGACTTTGGAGGCACTTTGAGATTCTATCGCTCTGACTCAGGCACAGTCACTAACAACAGTGCAATGTCCATCAATTTGTCATACTCGAATTTCTACACTATCAGCAACAGTACTGTTCTAGCAATCGGTCTAAGCAGTGCCTCATACAATAGAATAAGCGACAACGACTGTACGGGAGGCTATATCTCCTCCTCATACTCCAGCTTCAATGTGATAATCAACAACAATTGCTCAGGCTCCGCCTTCTATGGACTAAACATGTATAGATCAAGTCACTGTATGGTGGCCAACAACACCTTCAACAATAATGTCGAGTGGGGTATCTACCTGAGGTACTCATTTAATAACACGATAACTAACAACACATGCATCGAAAACAGATATGGAATCTACATCTACGACTACTATAGTACAGATGGTCAACACGTTGTCGTGTGGAACGTCTTTGCCAACAACACTCAAGACGCTTTTACCTATCGCAACTTTGGTTATGTCTTCAGCCATAACTACTACTCCCAATACACTGGAACCACAGATGAAGACAATAATGGCATCGGAGACACTCCATATGTGATTCCCGGATATGGGACTCGTCCAGTGGACTACTATCCTATGATGCTGCCGCCTGGCGCACTTCCGCTATGGTTGATGTCACCCACTGATCAGGTAGCTGAGTATGGGTATGTATTCGCCTACGATGTCGACGCTACGGCCTATTACCCCGGAATAGATGAGTGGTGGGTCAATGACACTGTACACTTTATGGTCGACCAATACGGAATGATCACCAATTCCACTTTCCTACCATTTGGCTCGAGCTATGGTCTAACGGTATACGCGAATGACACAACTGGACATGTCATAAGTGCCGAGTTCAGCATCACAGTACAGGACAATCTACCACCCGAATGGGTATTGTCACCAGG
>CAYFTD010000070.1:0-2255 GCA_964345915.1 uncultured archaeon | reverse complement strand
CTGTCATATCCCGTGACCACAGCCCACAAATTCATTATAGCAATCCCAACACTGATCATTGAGCGTGGAGGCACTATAGGTCCCGTCTACATATTCGAGAGCCTGGTGTGGATTGTGGGACTGCCCCTGGTGGCAATGGCATTCATCATTCCTCTAGTCATCTTGAACGAACTTCTACTCGCAAGAACATCATCGGTTGTTCGAGGCGTGGCTCTTCGCTTGGGTGCAATGGACACTACGCATGAGGCGGCAGAACCTGAACGCCCCGGGGAGGAATCTGAGACTTCTCAATGGACGTAGAAGCATCCCAGGGCGCACTGAGGAACAGGATTTTGTGAGGCCTCAACTTCCTGTTCACGGTGGCGTGTCCTCTTATCATCAGTGACTTTATGTGCTTGCGAGTCTTGCCCTTTCCTATGCCGCACTCCCTCGAAAGCTCATCGTAGGTGGTACCACGTAGCCGCTGCAGAGTCCTAAGAACAACGTATTCCGGCACCTCTGAAATCGCCTCTCTTAGTGCTTGATTCTCACGTCGGAGACCGCTGTCATCACTGGCTAGAATTCTTGATACAGTTTCTCTCTGATGGTCAATCCTTTGATTCAGGGCTAGGCGCTCCGCCTCGTATTTCGCAAATACCCCGCTCGAGGCATGAAGAAGCTCAGCACTGAGGTCGTTTGCGAGGCCGTCAACAGCCTCCTTGGATGCCAGTCTTGTTTCCTTCATTAGGCCAGTTATGTCTGACGAGTCAAGCCACTCTCCATCGACGAGACGTTCGACCTCGGAGAAGTACGAATCGAGTCGCTTCATCCAGATATCTCTCACTTCTTGAAAAACTCCAGCTACTCTCAGAGTTGCTCTGGCGGCTGCTTCTTCATGATGACTCATACACATCGCCAAAGCAACAATAGAAGCAGTGAAGATAGGAGCTAGTGTCATCCAGGTATGACCTAGAGAACAGGAGTACCTACACCCACGTTATTCTATCCATCATCTCTTCAATTGGACGTGGGAAGAAGTCTCGGTGCTGCAGTTTGGAATTCGCAACCACTACTGTGGATTCGTCAACGACGAGATGCTCCAGTTGCATTGCGTTGAAGAGCGGCGATATGTTGACCATACTCAGAGAATTGCCATTGAGAAGAACGTACCTGAGGTCTCGGCACCGTTTTAGGGGTGTGAGTCTAATCCTCGAGATCTTGTTGTCTGACAGAACCAAGTACTGCAGCTTGGTGCAACGCTCAAGTGGGGTCAGGTCAATGGCCAGAATCTGATTGTGGGATAGGTAGAGCCATCTCAGGTTGGTGCACCCCGCAATGGGCGACAGGTCTATTGTGCCAATCTCGTTCTGAGAGAGATCTAGGGCCTCGAGATTAGCGCATCTGGCTATCGGGGACAGATTGACGGAACTCAGCTTATTGTCCGCAAGAATCAACATCTTCAGCTTGACGCATTCGTACATGGGCCCGAGGTCAATCTCAGTCAACTCATTTGATTTCAGGTTCAGAGACTCGAGTTCTCTAAGTGAGCTCAACGGTGCAAGGTTGATGGAGGCAACTCTCATGTCTTTCAGACTTAGCTCTGTTTCATAGACGTCTTTGTCTGTCTGGAGCTGCTCGCCTGCCGTGGTTGCAAATCTTATGACTACCCTGCCCAGTTCAACCGTCTCCTGATATCCACTGTTGACGTTATGCAAAAACCGCCTCATTTCTTTTACTGTTTTTCGAAAGTGGTTCTTTTGGACTGATTTGATATCACGATAGGTCTCTCACAAGGGTAATAAGAGTGAGGTATGCACGTTTTTTCATCCTAAGGAAGGGAGATTGTGAGGTCCGACCTCACCGAGAAGCACACGCCACGCCGACTAGAGCACCGTCTTGACTCGAACGTTGTGTCTGTGGTCTTCTTGCGGCGGTCTCATCTCCCAGGAGGATTTCCAATGAAGCACAAATCTATCATAACATTGGGATCATTGGCATTGCTTGTTGCTGTGTCTTTCCTGCCTGTCTTGTCGGGACAGATTGCGTTTCTTGGCCATCCTGTGGCAAGTCTACCCGCGCAAGGAAAAACAGCGACGGCACTTGATATTGCGGATCTCATCGTACCTATTGTTGCAGATGCACCTGTAACAAATGCTACTCCAGCCACGCCCCATGGTTCAGAAACAATGTTTGGAGGCCTGTGGTGTGGTAAGGACTCCAGTGATTTCACCGCGAGATCTTGGATGAAGTTCGATCTCGGTCATGTTCCTAAGGAA
>CAYFTD010000069.1:0-15698 GCA_964345915.1 uncultured archaeon | reverse complement strand
GCATGCTGATCAACGATTATGAGTCCGTCTTCAGCCTCAAGAAGGATATAGAGATCGTGAGTCTGACCTACTATCTTGAAGAGACCCCTGAGCGCCTCCATGTCGTCCTCGTCGACGCCTGTTGAGAGATATGCCAGGTCTGTTTCCTCTATGATCGCCTCTTTCACAGCAGTTTCTACATCCTGTACGATTTCCCTCTGAGCTCCAGTTGGCACTTGAAACTCTGGGATAGCGACCTCCGTTAGGTCGCCTATCTGCATGAGCTTTTGATCTGGTTCGGATTCTAGTGCCTTTCGTACTATGTTCGTAACTGCATCAGCGACGGCTTCTAGGTCCAGGATTCGCACCTCTCTCTTGGTTGGATGTACATTGGCGTCCACTTCCGCGATGTTGACTATGATGTCTATCGCACAGACAGGGAACTGGCCCTTCATCAAGAGAGTCGAGTATGCACTCTCGACAGCTTGGCTCAGTCTTGGGCTATAAATCGGGCGGCGAAGCACCGAGAAGTACTGGCGGCCTCTATTCCCCCTGGACATAGGTGGTCGCAGTATGAACCCTCTTAGAGAAAGCCCGTCTTGAGTGTACACAATCTCGACAAGCTTCTTCGCAACTTGCTCACCCCACAGGAAGACAATCCGATCCAATGGTGTCTGGCCGAAGGGACAGTCTATCTGCGTCACTCCGTCTCTGATGAACCTAAAACCCACATCATTTCTGACCGCAGCGTGTCTTAGCACCACGTCCGTTATGCGCTGTGCTTCTCTTTTCGAAGTGCCAAGATGCTTTCTTCGAGCAGGTACATGCTTGAAAAGATTGGTTACTTCAATTCTTGTTCCCTCTGGTCTCGAGGCATCATTCATCCAAACGCCTTCGCCAACTCTGGAAACAAGTACAGTACCGATTTCCTCTCCTCCAGCTTGAGTGACTATTCTTAGGTCTGCGACAGCGGCAACACTGGCGAGCGCCTCTCCTCTGAAACCATACGTTGTGATGCTGTCAATATCCTCCTTCTTGGCTATCTTGCTGGTAGAGTAGCGAAGGAGACAGACTGGGCAATCTTCCTTTAGAATGCCCGTGCCATTGTCCGAAACAGCAATCTTGTCAATGCCACCTCTGACGATCTCAACCTCAATCTCAGTGGCATTCGCATCCAAGGAGTTCTCGATCAGCTCTTTGACGACACTTGATGGATTCTCAATTACCTCTCCAGCTGATATCAGTGAGACTAGGTCCTCACTCAGGACGCGAATTCTTCCCACTGAACCACCTCAGGTTCCCAGCGCAGAGTATTCAATTATCCCCCCGACGATGGTCATTTCCACCTCAATGTCTTTGATAGTTTCGGGGGGAACACTCATTATGTCATCAGACAAAACGACGAAGTCTGCTCTCTTCCCGATAGCCAGACTACCCACAGTTCTCTCGATGAATGAGGAGTATGCACTCTCAAGAGTGTAACACCGTAATGCCTCTTCTACAGTAAGAGTGACTCTGGGATTAGGGTGCGTCGTGGCAGCCCAAATTCCATAGAGCGGCCCATAAGGCATGCCGTCAGATCCAAAGCAGAGTCTTGCGCCATTGTCAAGTGCGACCCTGAACATGTTCATTCCTCTGACACGCTCTTCGTCAAACCTATCCTCATAGAGTCCTCCTTCAAGCTGCCACTTGGCAACGAAATTCGGCTGCATTGATAGTATTAGTCCAAGACCCACGGCTCTCCGAATCTGCCACTCGTTGATTAGTTCTGCGTGTTCAATCCTATGTCTTTGGTCTCTGATCTTCGCCTTCATACTCTCGGATAGGCCCTCGAAAGTCTCTATGACCATTTCAATAGCAGCATCTCCAATGGCGTGAGTCACAGTCTGAATGTCGTTGTTCACAGCCTTCTTGATAATCCTAGAATACTTGCTCTTATCAACCAGAAGCCTTCCCGTGTTGGATTTCTGGCCTTCGTAAGGCTTCGAGACTGCTGCTGTGGCAGCACCGATTGATCCGTCGGTGAATATCTTTACGCCACCAATCTTTACGAGGGGACTACCCATACCGGAGGTGAGTCCAAGCTTAATCATGTGATTCATCTGTTCTATAGGCGGGTTGATGACCATTCGAACTGAGAGGTTGTTCTCCTGCTCAACATCCCGAACATGTTTCAACACGCCTGCTGCGGCGTTGTCTACTACTGACGTTATGCCTAGTTCGTTTGCCATTCGGTTTCCCGCTACGATTCCATCGCGAACTGCTTCTGCGTGTGGTTTAATCTTGTCATAAACACCCTCAACGTTCTTCAGCACACCCGTCGGAGCGCCGCTCTTGGTCTTCATCACTCCTTCGAGCTCAAGAGGTATTCCAAGTTTCTCGAACGCGAAAGAGTTCACTGAAACCAGGTGCCCATCAATCCTTGTGGCAAAGATTGGGTGTTTCTTACTTACCTTGTCTAGGTCTTTGGCATTGATATAGCGCTTCTCAGGCCACTGGCTTTCATCCCACCCGTAGCAGAGAATCCATTCGCCAGTCCTGTAATCGGGCAGCGCGTCTTTCAGAATCTCTAGGGCGTCTTCGAGAGACTCGGCAGGATGAAGCTTAATGTGATTTGTTCGGATTCCATCGTGCGTGATATGAGTGTGAGCATCAACAAACCCTGGAACGACTGTCTTCCCTCCCAAGTCTATGACTCGAGTTGCGTTCGGAACCAAGTGAAACAGTTGTTCGTCATTTCCCATGGCAAGAATCTTGTAGCTCTTTACAGCTAGCGCTGTGACACGTGGGTTCTGTGGGTCCATGGTAATGATGTTCCCGTTGAAAACAACAAGATCCGCTTCCAGCTCCATCACGAAACACGCACCATTGAAGTCCAGAGGTCCAATTGCATATATGCATGCCTCTTTGAAACATGCCTCTTAGCCATATTTGGTGTGGAATCAGATTACTATTTCCTGTTGTTACTTCTTTGGTACCTTCTCCCAATCTGCGAGGAATCTCTCAATGCCGATATCAGTCAGAGGATGCTTCACCATCTTCTCGAGCACGGCGGGCGGGATTGTTGCTATGTCGGCTCCCAACAATGCGGCTTCATATACGTGAATGGGGTGTCTGATACTTGCGACGATGATCTCGGTATCGAACGCATAGTTCGTGTATATCTGAACTATGCTCTCAATCAGCTCCATGCCGGTATGGCCAATATCATCGAGCCTTCCGATGAATGGCGAAACAAAAGTCGCTCCGGCCTTTGCAGCCAATATCGCTTGATTGGCACTGAAACAGAGCGTGACATTTGTCTTGATTCCCTCGTCGGCACAGATCTTGGTAGCCTTGAGACCCTCCCACGTCAACGGAATCTTGATTGCGGCATTGTCAATCCAACCGTTTAGCTCTTTGGCCTCTTTGACCATCCCATCTGCATCCTCGCTTACAACCTCCAGACTGATGGGGCCTTTCACAAAGGAGGCTATCTCATCCACGATCTTTCGGAAGTCCTTGCCTTCCTTGGCCACTAGTGATGGATTGGTTGTAACACCATCCACCATTCCACGCTCATGGGCCTTTCTAATTGCTTCAACATTCGCAGTGTCGATAAAGAACTTCAACCTCTAATCATCTCCCATCTTTGGAGTAACTGCTGGATGAACTACTACACTCGATTAAAACGGTTCGGTCAGGCAGTATCCAACAGTGCTTTGAGCTTTCTCACTTCTTGCTCTATGTCATCAGCTTTGAACACTGCTGAACCGGCAACAAAGAAATCGGCACCCGCCCTTCGAATGCTCGCTATGTTATCCCTCTTCACCCCTCCATCAATTGCAATGCGAACCTTTGGCTTGTGTTCATCAAGCAAAGTCCTCAGTTCAGTTATCTTCCCTGTGACCGGCTCGATATAGGATTGTCCCCCAAATCCGGGACACACACTCATGAGTAAGACTGAATCAAGTAAGTCTAGTAGCGGCATGACATGAGAAACTGGTGTGCCGGGATTTAGAGTGATACCTGCCTTTCCTCCAAGGTCTTTGATTAGCTGTACCGTTCTATACACATCGTAAGAGGCTTCGATGTGAGGATAGATGAGTTCAACGCCTGCATCCAGGAACTTCGGAATATACTCTTGTGGCTTTGTGATCATAAGATGGGCATCTAGTGGAACATCCGTGATTCGTTTCATTGTCTTCGCTATCATTGGACCATATGAGATGTTGGGGACAAAATGCCCGTCCATTATATCCAGGTGGAAGTAGTCTGCCCCTCCCTTTTCTGCGGCTTTGATATCCTTCTGTAGGTTTGCAAAGTTCGCAGACAATATTGACGGTGCCAATAGCGGCTTCATGATCATGCCATCCTCTCTTCCTACTGCATGACAGTAGAATCACTGGACTGGCCTAGGTCCACGTATTTTAAGCTTCGCCAAGTGAAGCTAACGAATCAATCCTTCAATAGCTTCGGGAATTGGCTTCGAATCAGGATCAGCTCCGCGACCATCAATGCAAACTGGGTGGTCAGACTGATGACATGATTCCCAGTTAGAATCATAGCTACTCCGTATCCCGCTAGTGGCACAATCCCGACAAGTGCTCCAATGATTGCAGCTAGAAAGGTCATTCTGGAGTCAGACACCACACTGATAGACACAGCACGTCCACCGCCTCGCTTCCAATATGTGAAGGCGCCCACAGCTATGGAGATTGTATATCCACAAGGAATCTGAACCAATGGTATGAGGGGTATCAGAGGAGATGTCAATGGAAACATTGAGAGGAGAATAGAAACCACTATCATTGACCCTACAAAGGGAAACATGGCAATGGCAACTTTGGCATTCAACATTCTCCTTGATCTTATTGGAAGTCCAGCCTGAATTGAAGCCCCTTGAGTGTCGAACATCATCACAGAGATTATTGTGATTCCCCCAAAGAAATTGCCATACTCTACCGAAATGAGAGCTGTGAGACTTCGTAGTGCTTCACTTCCAGACCACCCAGCCATCATTGGATACAAGAAGACGATCAGGAAGAGAGGCATGATGAAGATAAACGAGGAACCAAGGTTCCGTGTGGCCAGCTTGAGGTCTTTATTGATGATCGATCTAAGAACTGTCTCTGTCGTTAGGGTGACGTCATGGACCTCGTGCGTTCTCTTGGATGGTACTCCTCCCACAGTGATTGTTTGGAGAGCACTTCCTGTTCTACGATAGGAAATGATTGCAAGTGCCGCATACAAAGATGACGCACCCAATGCCGCAAGAATGGTTGCAAGAGGGAGTGCCAGGCCAAATTGAACTGCAGACGCCAAGAATCCAAACGAAAAGGGAAACAGTATGGCTAGAAGCGAACTTCCCTGAGTACCCATTCCAGTAGATATTCCAGCAATGAAATGGATCAAAGAAGGTAGCCAGCTTCCCATGCTAAAGGCTATGACCATTCCTAGTGCAAGACCAAGTGATGCTGACACTCTGACCACTGTGTTCATTCTTGAGCCGTCGACCTGAAGGGATTTCTTTCGAAACCAAATGGACAGCTTTGTTAATGCCCCAAGAGAGAGGGAAATAGTCGCAGCGCACCCAGCTAGTGCGACAAGAGCAGGACCAGGTCCTATTGCGACAAGTGTGATGACCGGAAAGATACTGAGGATCAGTATTGTCGGTGCGATGAATACCCTGATGAATGCAAGTAGAGTTAGCTCGTCAAGATTCTTTTGGCTTAGTGGCAAGGTTGCAGGGAAACTGACAACGTCAGCAGTGAAGAAGCCTGTCGTCACAGACAGATTGAGGAAAATCAACAATACGAAGCTGAGTATGAGGAAAATAGAAAGACCCACAGCAAGACGAGTCTGGGGAACACCGATGGTGTCATCTACAAAGGCCATAACCGCAGTCAAGACAGCTAGTGAGAATACGAGGGCAGTTGTTATGAAAGTGCTAAATCGGCTGTTAGACTTGATACTTCGAGCGATTTTCTCAGGATTCTCCTTCACCCTTGCAAGATTGGATGGATTCATCTCCAAGAATCCCTTGAACCTCACCTCTGCCGAGATGATTCCTGCAAGTCTCCATCGCTCGGAGAACTTCACTATGCGAGGGCCTCCCTCAGCTGGTCGATGCCCTCACGTACTTCATCTTCTTGTTCGGTCAACGCAAGGAACACTTTCTCCAGAGTAGCGCCTTCTCTTTGGGATACATCTCGGAGTTCATCAAGTGTACCCACGGCAACTAGCTTGCCTTCGTCAAGGATTCCAACGCGATCGCACATTGCCTCAGCAACTTCCATGATATGAGTGCTCAAGAGAACAGAGCCCCCGTTCTCTGTATGAATCTTGATGACGTCCTTCATGATTGAAGCTGTGCGGACATCGAGCCCTGAGAAAGGCTCGTCGAGAATCAGAAGCCGGGGTTTATGTATGAGCGCTGCAATTAGCAATGCCTTCTGCTTGTTCCCCTGAGAGAGAGTCACGACCATCGCGTCATAATACTTCTCAAAATCGAGAGCTCGAACGAACTCTTCTATCCGTTTGCTGGTTTTCTCTTCAGGTAGCTCTCTCACCGAAGCTATGAACTCAAAGATCTCCCTTGGCGTCAGGGATTCATAGAGCTGCTGTTCTTCAGGCACATATCCAACGATGCGCTTGACACCAATAGGATCTTCGCTGGAGCTGATACCGAAGACTTCTGCTGAGCCTGAGTCCGCATCCAGCAGTCCCATGAGGACTTTGATAGCTGTTGTCTTCCCTGCGCCATTCGGTCCAAGAATCCCGAATATCTCGCCTTCTTGAACCTCAAATGACACATCGTTTACAGCGACAAGTTCGCCATAAGATTTCACCAAATTCTCAATCTTTACTGCTTCTGACAATATTACCTCTCCGGGCTAGTTATTGACCTGCCATTCTCTCTTAGTCTGACTCTTCGTTTGACGAATGTCCAATAGCTATAGAAGACAATCCAGGCTGTCCAGATTCCGAACACTATGAAAACCGCCCAGTGCTGAACCACGATGAATAGGTACACATTCATCACAATGTACATTCCCACATTGATAAAGTACGCCCTACGCTGCCATCCGTACCTTGCTACAACATCCACCGCTTGAACGGCCGCATATCCTCGTTCATTCAGAATGTATGAACCATCTGCATTGGTCGTAACGATGCTTGACATCTTCTTCAGATGGAAATCCAGGAGACCGCTGCTGCTTATCTTCAGTTTTCGCTTCAGGTCCGCAAATCCCCTTGGACGCTTGACCAATTCCCTCAGGATTTCTACTCTCATCGGGTGGGAAATTGCCTCAAACACTTCATCTGAACTCATATTCCTCATGTATGGCTTATCGAAGCCGCATATTATTCTATCATCCTTGACCAGCAAGTCAACATTCATTGACCATGCTGTTGCTTCAAAAGCTGAGAAACTCTCGCCGTTGGTAGAGGACCCAGATGCGGTTTTCCTTATACTAGACAAGGGCCGTCTTAACACCTACTTACTCCACTCTGTGACAGGGTACAAATCACGCGTGCTTTTGTATAAACTACTCTTGAAAGCATATAACCTCTCGGACCAACGCAGCGAAGCAATGCACCAGACAAACCCGAGAGCATCCCCAAGGTCGAATCTGCAGTCAAGACTTGAACATGAATTCGTATATTGATTTGAATGGACTTAGAGACCTTGAGGGAAGAACAGTTTCAGGGCATTATCTCTCAAGAGCCATTGAGCGTATCTCTTCGCTTGATCCAATGAATAGATGCCGTCATTCACTCTTGAGGCCAGTACTTTTGCAACGTTCTCTCTGGCTATGACTGAATGACCGTAGACTCCTTCCACGAATAGATAATCGCCACCGAATCCAAGTATCTTATTGGCGGGAACTTCGTCGAGCCACTGCGATAACGCCGTCTGGGAACGGCTTGGTGAAATAATGTGCATCCAGCACATGTCAATGTACACGTTGGAGAAATTCTTCGCCAGTGCTCCAAGTTCATCGCAGTACGGCCAACCTCCGTGGAATACATCAAATTGAGCTTCCTGATACTCCATGAACAGGTTTGTGAGCAACTCAGGATTAGAATTGGAGAGAACGTTCTCGTTGCCCTCATGTAGTCCGGTGTGAATCTGAATTGGCAGTTTCCGTCTCATGGCTTCCCTTATGATCGTGTGTACCAAGTAGTCCTGCATTACTTGTAGTGAGTCTGAATCAATAGATTCCGGGATCACCTTTAGGATTTCTGGAGTTTCATAGACACTGAACTTCGTTTTCTTGAATATCTCGTTGAATGCCTTCTCAGCTTCGGAGAAGGATATCTTTTCGAAATAGATGGGACGAGTATACGCCAGACTGATCTTCACACCAACAATCTTTCCTTGAGCTCTGTCGAACTCAGACTCTAACGCTGAGACCATCTCTTTGAAAGTATGAATTGACCCCCCGACCTGTCTACCTAGCTCCTCGAGCGTGTTCCTGTCTCCTACATAGAGAAACTGGCTGAATTGTCCAACAGGTCTAAAGAATGCCGTATCAACATTGTAGTCGGTGGGATCCGTGAGGTAGTCGTTTATGGAAACGTCAATTCCAGAAGACTTCTTGAGCACCCAATCGTATAGTCCCTTCTGATTCTTGTTTCTGATTTTCTCTGAAAGCTCTTGGTACGTTCCAGCGTTGATTCCGTCAACATCATACAGATCTCTGGCAACGATATCCAGACACCGTGCATAGCCCGTGTTTCTGATCTTCTCCCACCAAGGCTCAAAGAGAGACCATCTCTTATCCAACTGTATCTCCGGGTTTCTGATAGTTAGAAGGTCTTCCTCGGACATTCCAGCAGCACGTAGATCAGAGGAGGCGTAGTGTGCGAAGAAGGTAGCCAATAAATCGACTTTCTGTTCCATTCTTTCTGACTCTTGAGGGAGATGCTCATGTGTGTCTATGAGTCTGATTCCGGCCACAAACTGTCTGAGTTCCTCATATTGTGAGTCATCGGTCATGAAGTCGATATTCTGGGTAGGCCAATTAAAACTTCGCGGTCAAAAGCTGAAACATAGTCCTCTTGACCGAGCCTCATCCTGAAGTCCCTTGAGTTTGACCAGTGCATCGAGAAGGGTTGTTCGTTCGGAGTCCATATGTCTTATCCGTCAATAGTTCCAGTAGGGTTCATTTCTCTGATCGTCTGACGACAGATACTGCGATGCCAAGTATACAATATAGCACCAGGATTATCACTGGTACAATCTCATCTAGGAGCGTGGCATTGTAGAACGCAACGGCTCTGGCTGCCTCTGCGTAATATGTGAGGGGGAAGATGTAAGGGATCATGGCAATATACGCAGGCAATTGGCTCAGGGGGAAGAGGAGCCCGGATAGGAACATCTGGGGCAGGATGAACACAAGAATGGACTGTATGACCTGCAGTTCATTCTTCATACGATACGAAATGGCAATGGCAAGTGTTACGGATCCCATAGCTAGCAAGACAACCAATGGGATTAGGGTCAAGATGGATGAGAGCAATTGTGGAGAGAGGTAGAGCACAACTGCGCTAATGACTGTCGTCTGAACCAGGAGTACTCCAATGAACGCAATGGAATACCCGAGGACAATCTCGAGATCCGTCAGTGGAGTGCATTGCATTCTCTCAAGAGTGCCTTGTTGCCTCTCTCGTAAGAAGAAAATACCCGGTAATAGGAAACCAAAGAACACGCCCATAAATCCAATTATCGCTGGACCCATGATTTCAATCATCGAAATGCCAGCCTCTCCATAGACGTATGTAACACTCACACTGGCCTCACTTTCCCGTCCGAAGGCCTGTGCTATTGAATCGGATAGTGCCTCCTGAACTGCTACCAATGCTGACGCAGCTTCAGCAGTTTGGATGCCATTAATGAACAACTCGATGGGCTGGTCTTCGCCACTGATCGTGGTCCAAGTGAAGTCGGCACCCATGTAGATGCCCGCTACTGCAGATCGGTCTTCTAGCAACCGAACAACTGCTTCACGGCTATAGCAAGTTATGACTGATACATTTCCGTCTTCGGACAAGATGTCTTCAAAGATTTCACCTATCGTGGTGGTGAATCCAAGATCTTCATTGACTAAAGAAAGGTTGAATGAGAGATCGAGTGGACTGGGCGGAAGTGGTATTGTGAATGTAACGTTGTGCTCCATTTGAATTCCTCTACTTCCAAAAACCTCTCCCGCAGATTGTGCTGTCACATTTCCTATCACCGCCATTATGTAGTTGGCCTCGGCTTCACTAGTGACATTGATGTACAAGTTGAGAGTGACATTTCCTCCCTTCAGGAGCCCCTCTGTAAGATTTGAGGGCAAAAGTAGAACAGCTTGAATTGATTCCCCAAGTTCATCAAATGCATCAACACGATTCCGTTGAGAAACGGTCACATTTGGATGATCTTCGAACAGGGAAGACACCGTTGTGCCAAGACTGTCTTCTAAAGGATCATCCTGAACGCACACAGCTGTTGGCACGTTCGAAACGGCTCCTGTAAGTATGAATGACCATAGAACTGTGATAAGAAGGGGTGCAACTAGCAGGAGGCCGAGAGTTGGTCGGTCTCTACGAATCTGACGGAAGATCCTCCGTATGACGGTGCCAATACGATGATAGCTGATTCTGCCACTCATTCCTGGCCCCTCCTGACAAAGTAGGTGAAAGCCTCTTCTAGGCCTGGTTGTCTTACAACCATGTTTCTTATCTGAAATCTCACTTTTGACAAGGACTCAAAAATGTGGAATTTCACATCACTGCTAGCTGCAGTTACAATGAAACGATTACCTTTGATTTCGATGGGCGCAATGCCTTCTAGGGCGCTTTCGAGCTGTGCAGAATCATCCGGATCAATAATACCGGATATTGTACTCTCTAGAGGAAGTGAACTAATGAGTTCCTCAGGTGAGCCATGGGCAAGCAATCTGCCGTTAAAAATCATGGCAACGGAGTCACATCTAGTTGCTTCGTCGAGATAATGAGTTGTCATGAAGATTGTCTTGCCCTCTTTAGCTAGTCTATGGAAGTAATCCCAGAATTCCAATCGAAGGTCCGGACTGACACCAACTGTCGGTTCATCTAGAAAAACCACGTCGGGATCGTGGGCTATTGCGCAGGCAAGGCTCAATCGTTGAACCGTTCCGCCGCTGAGTACATCGACCGTACGATCCAATGATTCAGTTATCCGAGTTAGTTCAGCAGCTTGGGCAATTGCCTCATTCCTTATATGACCCTCTTTGATACCATAGGTTTCTGCAAAGAAATCGAGATTCTCACGTGCAGTCAAATCAGGGTAGAGTGATTTGAGCTGTGTCATGTACCCTGTGCGGGCTCGTTCGTCAGCAGTAAGCTGGTTCGACTGCTTCTCACCTATGAAGCAGGTTCCACTTGTGGGTGGCAGAATGCCCACCATCATTCGCACAAGCGTTGTCTTGCCCGCGCCATTGGGACCAACCATGCCCAGAATCGTTCCTTTAGGAACGTCAATAGTAACATTGTCCACTGCAGTAACTTCCTCAAACTGCTTAGTGACCTCTACAGCACGAATCATATCCTATGCCTCCTAACGACCTGTTTCTATCTTACTTCTTTCTAGAGTCAGCCTCGTCCTTCAATTCCTTGAGCTTGACAAGGGCATCGAGAGGTGTCGTTCGCTCTAAGTCCATATGTCGTATCTTCTCGACAATCGGGTCGTCAATAGTGAGTGCTTCAAGACTTGTCTGAATTGGTTCGTAGGATTCGCTGCCATCTCCGAGATCAATAGCGCTCTCTTTCTCCAACCTTGCCAGCATGGAACGAGCTCTCTTCACAACCTCTTTGGGGACTCCAGCTAAAGCAGCCACTTGAACGCCGTAGCTTTTGTCGGTTCCCCCATCCACTACCTTGTGGAGGAACACAATTGTGTCGTCAGACTCTCTGGCCAGAGTATGCACATTCTTGACACCATGATGAGTACTTGCCATCTCGGTCAATTGGTGGAAGTGTGTAGCGAACATGGCACGTGATTTCATCTGCACTATCCGTTCAGCCACTGCCCATGCAAGGGCCATGCCATCATAGGTTGATGTGCCTCTTCCAATCTCATCCAGAATGACCAAGCTTCTTTCGGTTGCATTGTTCAGGATGTTTGCAGTTTCAATCATCTCGACCATGAACGTTGACTGTCGCGCTGTCAGGTCATCAAATGCACCCACTCTTGTGAATATCCGATCTACAAGACCAATCTCTGCTGACTTGGCTGGGACAAATGAGCCCATCTGAGCGAGAATCACAATCAGAGCACACTGACGCATGTAAGTGCTCTTGCCGGCCATATTAGGTCCGGTTACAATCATGAGAGAACACCCTCCGTCGCCAATCTCCACGCTATTCGGCACGAACTCGTTTGGCCCCAAGATCATCTCCATGGATGGATGACGCCCATCCATTATCCGGATTCTCGTTCCCTCAGTCACCTTTGGTCGGGAATATCTCCTTGAAACTGCAACCTCCGCAAGCGTGGCCAATATGTCTGCAATAGCAGCTGCTTCAGAGTTCTGCCGTAGGATACCGATGACTTCGCCGACTTGTTCTCGGAGTTCTTCATAGATCTCATACTCAAGAGCGTTGATCTTGTCCTCTCCAGCTAGGACGGCCGCCTCCTTCTCCTTAAGCTCCGGTGTGATGAACCTCTCGGCATTGGTCAACGTCTGTTTACGTTCGTATTCTTTCGGTACCATACTAAGGTTGGCCTTTGTGACTTCAATGTAGTAGCCGAATACTTTGTTGTAGCCAACTTTGAGAGACTTAATGCCGGTTCTCCTTCTCTCGGCGACCTGCAGTGATGCAATCCACTTCTTGTCTGACGCAATGGAACCCTTGAGGTCATCGAGCTCTTTGCTGAATCCCTCACGAATCATGCCACCTTCCCGAACCCCCGCGGGGGAGTCTTCCAGAATTGCATTCTTCAATGTCTTCGTCAGATTGCCTAGCACGTCAATCGATTCTGCAGATTGCTTTAGGATATCAGATAAACAGTCGTCTAGCGTCTTCTTCACCTTTGGCAGCCTTTCCAACGCGAACCTCAAAGCAAGAAGGTCTCTTCCTCCTGCCACGCCAAAGACAATCCTACTCGTGATTCTTTCAAAGTCACCGAGATTCCTAAGACTGTCCATTATCCCTCTTCGAATGAGAGCAGACCTTGCTAGTTCATCAACAGCGTCGAGGCGTTTCTCCAAAGTTGGGATGTTTCTCAAGGGTTGCAGAATCCACTGCTTCAGCTTTCTCTTTCCCATTGGTGTGACGGTCTTTGAGAGAACGCTCAGAAGAGTACCTCGCTGAGAACCATCTCGGGCATTCTTGATCAGTTCAAGGTTTCTCACAGTCGTGGTGTCCAGAATCATGTGAGAGTCCACGGAATAGGTGTTGATTCCAGAGAGAGTCAGAGCGCTTGCCTTGTGCACTTCCTCTAGATATGTAAGTACCGCCCCCGCAGCGCCAGTTGCAACATCCTTGTCGCGTAGACCGAATCCCTCCAATGTCGATACGTGAAACTGCTCCTTCAGTTTCTCCTCGGCACTCCTTGCTGAGAAGTCAAGGTCATTGCGATAGGTCGGACGCGATCCTAGTTCCTCAAGTGCGGATGTAATCTCTTGTTTCTTGGAAAGTGACTCAGGAAGAAGAACTTCGGCAGGTCTTATCCTTCCGAGCTCGTTCAGGGAAGTTTCACTTGTATAAGTGCCCTCGAACTCTGTGGCAGTGAACTCACCAGTTGAAACATCAACTGAAGCAAGTCCCACTCTGTCCTGATGCTCTACAATCGCTACAAGGTAGTTGTTGGCCACATCTTGGAGCATTCCAGTTTCGAGGACCGTCCCTGGTGTCACCACACGAACGACGTCACGTTTGACGAGACCCTTTGCCTTGGAGGCATCCTCTACCTGATTGGCAATTGCCACTGTGTGGCCAGCTCTCAATAGCTTCGCGACATACCCATCGACCGCATGGTAGGGAACTCCGCACATGGGCCATTTGGCCACACCCTCGCCGCGCGAAGTGAGGACAATGTCTAGGTCTCTGCTTGCGACCTTTGCATCTTCGTTGAACATCTCGTAGAAATCGCCGAGCCTGAACAAGAGTATGCAGTCTGGGTATTGCTTCTTCAGCTTCAAGTACTGCCTCTGCATCGGCGTGAGTTTCTTCAAACTTCTTCCCTGCTCCAGATGCCCATCATGATTCTCTCTAATAACCGCACCGCCTCTCAGGAAACAGTCGTTCGTGGATTAGGAATGAAACCGATTAGGGTTGAGCTCCAGTCAACAGAGTGATCGCCATCATGATCAACATCGTCAAAAATCCGGCCGCGATCGTCTTGACTGCAAACCACATCACATTCTCTCTCGAGACTCTTCCGAGATAGGCACCGAGGGCCGCTAGTATCATCAGTCCCACGACTATCGATGCATAGAACGAAGCCACGTAGTCTATCACTCCGAATAGAGCCAAGATCATGGGTGATATCATTACAAGGATTGACACTGATGGTGTTGCACCGTCTACCAGAGCGAGCAGGAATGTCGAGTGCCTCTCTGCTCCGACAACTCTGAAGTGGCTGAACCTCGTCCGGCGACTATATTCACCTCTTCTCCCGCTCTCAACCTCTTCAACTACCCGAGGACCCTCGGCTGAGTCCACGAGATAGGACCCCCCGAAGCCAGCCACGAAATGCGCAACACTGGTCGCCAGAGATGCCAGGAGGGTTGCCTCAAAGACCAAGAATGAGTCCTGGGCAGAGATCGTGAGCAATCCGGCAGCGACGATTGCAAGTATTGGAAGGACTCCATCGTATACCTCTATCGCGAAGTCCCTTCTGACGATATCGCGGCGTCCTGTGATCTTCAAGTCTTCAATCAGGTGGTCGATTATGCCGTGCTCCTCTTCTTCAGCATCGGCCTTATCGTCCTGCTGACCGGGCTCTCTCATCGTTCTAACCGCACTAAGGCAAACAGCTCTTACATATCAATCATGCCAAGACTCTCCTTTTTCGACTTGTTTCCATCTGGAACAACACTTTGCGAGAAAGTTTCACAGTGAGACCGACCTCATCGAGCTCGTGACACGACGAAAATGAGTTCGTTGGGTTTCAATCTGTAAGTGGGGTTTATTCACTATAGCTTAGGAAACGAACAGACTTTTATGTCGGGTGTTTCGGAAACTTAAGCACATCCATGGAGAATGGAGAATCTCAACATGGTATACTATAACGAGATTCCTGAAGTCAACAAACGGATGGTCGCAGGTTATTACCTCTTCCTCTGTTTGATTGGGTTCGCTATTCTCCTAGGACCAACGGGATCCGGCATTCCAATCACTCTGGTTGGTAATGACCGCGAGGATGCGCACGAACTGGCATACCCCGGTTCCCCTATTGCCACTGAGGACCCGGCCAGTTGTGGACTTTGTCACCCAGAGGAATTTGACTACTGGGATGACACAGGACACTTCAACTCGTCATTCTACGATCCAGTAACAAATGCCACGCATGTATTCATTGGTAGTCGTCCATACGAAGTGAACTTCTTCAA
Organism: uncultured archaeon; assembly: GCA_964345915.1. Lineage (GTDB taxonomy): Archaea > Asgardarchaeota > Thorarchaeia > Thorarchaeales > Thorarchaeaceae > SMTZ1-83. Next base: position 150 of record CAYFTD010000069.1, on the reverse strand, counting down.
TTCGTCATGTGCACGATGTCATACTACCAACTACAATGCGACTGGCAATGCAACTGGTGGCCCGTCGTTTGACTGGTATGGAGTAGGTTGTCTATCCTGTCACAACTCGTCAGTAACCGGTGCAAGTTCTCCACCTTCACCTATTGCAGT
>CAYFTD010000068.1:0-6821 GCA_964345915.1 uncultured archaeon | reverse complement strand
AGGCGGAGAGTTCGTCAGCGAACCTTATGCGGAGGCGGATGGTGTCGAAGGAGCCGCAGCCGTAACGGAAGGATCCCAGGGATCGCAAGCGGCGGCGGCTGTCGCATCAGATGAGGGTGCTGCTGTAACTGACCGACTTGTCGCAACGCCAATCAGTGACCCGGCGAAGATTCTTCACATGCTTCTCATAGTTCAGAAGGAGGGCCTCTCTGAAGTTTCCTACCATCTTAACTACTCAGGGGAGGAGATTGATACAAACGCGGTGGCTTCACTGATATCTGCGCTTGATTCCTTCGGCGGGATTGATGGCGATCAGTCAGGCATGGCCTCCAAGACTGATGCTCTAGAGACCATCGAGCATGAAGGCAATCTTGTCATGGTTGAGAAGTCGCCCCACTTTGTCATGGCATTGATAGTGACAAACAACAGCAAAGAAGAAGAGCATCGAAGGACTATGGGAGGACTCTTGCTCGAGCTAGAGCAGACCTACGAGAATGTTTGGACTGATTGGGACGGCAACACTGCAGTCTTTGAGAATTCTCTATTCTCAGTTCTGACGAGGCTTCCGTTCCGTCCTGTGAGCTTCGACTACGTTGCGAGGGCAAGAGAGGCCGGAAGACCATTACCATTCAACAACAGGGATGTGGGGAAGGCCGTTGTTGAAGTGAAGGCCGCTCTCAACGGCTCAGCCACCGTTGGAGGGCTAGTTAGAGGCTTGGACCTGCCCCGTGACACGGTTATTGGCAGTCTCCAGATCATGGAGAAGTTCGGATGGATTGACTTTCAAGTGGAGATTCAGCCAGAGAGTCATTTGCGGAAACGTGGCGAAGTCGACGCTGAGACTCACAAGGCCTATGGGCAAGTCGTCGTGAGCTTCGTTGACCTATGCGACGGAAGCACTTCACTTCAAGATGTTGTCCGGAAGTTGAATGTCAGTCTTCCAGCAATGAAGTTCGTGGCCACCAAACTTGTACTTGACGGAGTACTCGAGGTCGTCGCCTAGTCACTGGTTGCTTTTCACGTTTTGAGCACAATTCTCTCCTTTGGGCCCGGTATCTTGATACCTTTTGGCGTTTCAAGAGAAGGTGTGTGGACCATGACCTTCTTCCCGGAGCAAGACCTGACATATTGCTCAAGGTTTCCTGCTGACGAATGCGCACTCAACCTGGCATATTCCACCTTGCATTCATGAGGTTCGTAGCCATGCAAAAGATTCCATCCTGGTGTTCGTGGAGCTAGGTAACCGCAGAGTATGATGGCAGCATCAGGATTGTTACGGTGTTCCTTGAAATGCTGCCTTGCGGGACCTCCACTCATCATACCGCCACCAGCAACCAGAATGTCATCCTTGTCAAGAGCGACCTTGTTCTTCTTCATTCCCTGCCATGAACCAGAGAACCCGGTTAGCTTAGTGACGCGCTCGGCCATACCGGCGACAATTACATCTCTCTGTTTTGTGATTCCAAGATTCTCCAGTGTAACCAGGATCTCTTGTGAACGACCAACTGCAAAGGTTGGTATGATTACAGGTCCATACCCGTGAGCGACTTCTGATAGGAGGTCTGCAACTCCTGGGCGGTTGAAGTCTTCTCGTCCCCAATATGTTCCGTCAAATATCACCATGTCAACGTCAGTTGGCAGACTTGAGCCTGGGAACAGAGCTGACTTGTCTGCGTTGAAGTCGCCTGTGTATAGTAGCTTTACCCCTTCGATGTCGACGAGGTACGATGCACTACCGGGTATGTGACAAGCGTCGATAGGTGTCACGAGAATTCCAGGCCCAACTTCGTTGCTCTTTCCTATTTCCAGCTTCACGTGGTTCTTGGATAGCTTGCTAATGTTTCGTTCTTTAAACCTTGAGATTAGGTCCGTCTTGTCCCATTTTCTAGGAGGACGAGGAGTGCCGACTTGAATCGCGTCTTCTAGGAGTGTCATTGAAACGGCTCCGGTAACCCCTGTAGAACACCACTTTCCAGTGAAGTTCTCATAAAGAACTGGTAGTCCGCCGACATGGTCAAGATGGGAATGAGTGATCAGTATCGTGTCAATCATCTCGAGCTCTGGGACCCACTCGGGAATTCGCTGATTCGCCACTGAGAGTCCGAAGTCAATCAACACTCCGCCCGTGTCCGTCTTAACCAGAATCCCGCTGTGACCAATCCTCGGCCCACCGATGAAGATGACCTCAATTCGCTTTGTCTTGGTTGCGTATGCGACTGCAGGAAGGAGCCCAACTCTAAGCTTCTGAGGAATCATCTCAAAAACAACTGGGTCAACCGCAGGGGCTTCTGGTGGTGAAGGTAGTTCTTGCAGCCTCACCGGGAGTACTGATTTTGAGTCGCTTTGGAAGCCAGCATCTTTGAAGGTCTTTTGTACAATCTTGAAGGCATGTTCGGCAGGTGTTTCCGGAGAAATCTTTGACTGAGCTTCGTTGTACGTCAGCTCGCGATATACTGAGAGGATTCTGGAAGATAGAGCATCCGGAAGCCAGTCTTCCGTAGCATTTCTAGTTTCAGAATACGAACGATCTCCAAGAGCTTCTTCCAGATACTCTGAGTGACGTCTAAGGGAATCAACCAGTTTGAATTCATCCTCGTTCATTAAAGGTCTGATATCAATCCCAAATACACTCGCAACGTCAACGAGTAGGTTAGGGTTGAAGTAAGGTGTCCCCAGAAACTTGAGCCATTGCAGAACATGATTTACGATATCTTTTGGTTTGTCGTAGCGGATACAGGCATCAAACACAAGGGCCTTCCTCAACCACTCCATGACCGGTTCGTGCTTGATACCTCTACCGAGCGAGTATCGGTAGAGGTATCGAAAGTCCTCCTCGTCGTAGTCCTTCATAATGAACCCATAGAAGCCAAGAGTGATGCAGTCCAGATAGTCCGACTGAGTAATCTCAGTCAAGTCATCCCTGAAGACTCGATCTAGCAGTGCTTGAACTTTGAGGGCTTGTCCTAGACTAGCAGTTACCAACTTGGACGCACGCAAGAATGCATAGGGAAGGAGCTCTTTGTTTTTGCCAAATGGACCATCCCCGGCGGAAACTTCTTGGCCCTTGACTACTTCCTGCGCACCCGTGATTGCTGTAGAGAGAACTGCTGAAATGAATTTGTTCTTCGTCTTCGGCACTCTACTCTTGTCGACACTCATGCTAATCACTTGTCTTCGTGGTATCGTCATTGGAAGAGGGTTGAGGGTTCTTGGCCATTGCATACAATCCCTGACGACTGTCTCTCAGGGACATCTTTTTGGAAACAAGACCTTCTGAAATCAGTATGGACAGAGCATACCTTACAGTTCTTGCTGGAAGAAGGGTCTCCTCGATTATCTCCTTCTGGGTCAACTGTCCTTGATACTCAAGCACCTTTAGTACGAGCTTAGCACTCGGTGGAAGGTCAACGGCAACATCCCCAAATGCCTCAGCCTTCTGCAGGAGTTTTCCTCTAAGTGCTGCTATGCGTTCTTCTGTGAACTTGACAAAGACCGCATCAGGCTCTGCTCGAGTGATCAGGACAGGCCCTCCGTCGACTTTTCGTCTGATTTGCCCGTCTAGGACTGCTTCAATTGCTACTGAGCTTGTTAGGTCTCTGATTTCAATGGAGGTCTTGTCGTCAACTATCAATGGTCTGCGAGCAGGATTGACACTGTTCACTGGTATCACTGACATAACGTGTGCCGGTGGAAGGACCACTGGACCGCCGACGCTCATGGAGTATGCCGTGCTGCCTGTTGGTGTGGCAATTATCAGGCCGTCACTCCCGTCTTTCCAGAACCTCTCTCCATCAAGATAGAGAGAATAACGAATCAGCGTAGCGCTCCTGCGTGCGAATATCGCAACGTCGTTCAGAAGAGGAGGACTTGCCTTTCCTGAGATCACAGCCCTGATCCTTGACTTTCTTTCTTCAGACCATCTCATACTAACGAGGTCTTCGACAGTACTTTCGAAGTTGGGAGCAGTAACATCAAATAAGAAGTCTGGCTGACCTTTTGAGGATACGGGGAGGATTGGAATCATAGAACTCCCTAGCCTGAGAAGAGTGTTCAACAGGAACTTGTCTGATCCAACGACAATGAGCAGGTCAGTCTCGAGCTTTCTCATAGGCTTTCCCTTTCTCTTCAGGACTTCAGCTGTCTTTTCTTCTAGCTCCATGTCTATGCTCTTGGTATCAAGGACTCCCACGATTTTTCTGACGTCGTCTACCATACTTGCCTCCAATCCGGAAACGACGCCAATCCTCATCGTGGAGTCCTCCCAATGCTCGTCAATGTGTAGAGATGGTCAGATTCCGCCACTTAAATCAAGCTGAATCTCAAGTCAACATTCGGCAATTGTTACCCCACCGAATGCGCAACGTCAACGTTTGCCGTTTGAGATTCTGTTAATAACACAAAAGAGACGGGACGATGTGGTGCTTCTAGGTGGCCAAAGAACACAGTCCGCTGCAGCGCAGAATCATAGAATTGAAGCGCAAACGAAATGCTCTGCTGCTGGCACACAACTACCAGCCTATGGAGATTCAGGAGATTGCCGACTTCGTTGGAGACTCTCTCCAGCTCGCAAAGAAATCTGCTGAGGTCAGTGGATATGACATGATTGTGTTTTCAGGTGTGAACTTCATGGCAGAAATGACGGCAGTGCTGAATGAAGATGTCCCAGTCTACATTCCAGCGCCCGATGCACTTTGCCCTTTGGCCGCCTGGGTCAGTGCAGAGAAGATCAGAGAGAAGAAGAAAGCGTTCCCTGACGCTCCCGTAGTGGTCTATGTGAACACCACAGCGGAAACGAAATCCGAGTGTGATGTCATATGCACGTCTGGAAGCGCGGTTGAAGTGATCTCCAGATTGGATGCTGAAACCGTCATCTTCGGACCCGACAAGAATCTCGCAGACTATGTCAGGAAGCAGACAGATGTCAACATAATCGACATAGAAACAAGGGGCCACTGTTATGTGCATCAAATGTTTGACATCGCGCAGATTGGGCTTCTAAGAGAAGAGTATCCGGACGCTGTCGTTATAGTACATCCAGAGTGTCAATCCGAGGTCCAAGACGCTGCTGACATTGTTGGGTCAACGGGGTCGATGGTACGAATAGTTTCCGAATCCGAGAAGCAGACTTTCATCATCGCAACTGAGCTCGGTTTGATTCAGCAGCTTCAAGCAGCCCATCCCCATAAGACAATCCTGCCCGCCTATGACAAGGCCATCTGTCGACAGATGAAGAAGAACAGTCTGGAGAAGATAGCGAATGTTCTCGAGACCCTTCCTGAAGAGAACCTTGTCACCGTTCCTACCGAAATGGTGGGCCACATACGGAATGCCCTTGAACGAATGACTCGTGCTCCTGAAACAAAGGTGGCTGCAGCATAAGGTCGCGGAGCAAATCATAGCAGTTTGACAATTGAGGGCATTTCGCTAAGACTTCGAATGACGTGACCATTGTGTCCAGCCTGTCTGAAGTCTAGTTCTTTGAACATGCCCTTTAGTGCTACAAATCTACAGTATCCCTTCGCCCTCTCATAGTCCTTGATTGAGTCGCCTACGAAGATGACATCTTCAAGCGAGAGATGGTGTTCCTTCTCCACGTATTTGAAGTGATGTGCCCCCTTCTCAAATCCCGGTCTGTAACCGAGGATCTCAACAAAGAAATCCAGAAGATCAACACGTCGGAAGTACTCTGTGATGGTTGGCTCAAACGTTGATGAAGACACAAACATGGAGAAGCCTGTACTTCTGAGTTCAGAGAGCATATTCTCGGCTCCACTCGACAATTCCTGGTCGTAGATCCGTTCAATCTTCATTCTCTCGAACTCTTCAATCGCCTTTTCGTTCTGTGAATGATCCGGGAAGTTTAGCTTAATCTGATGCTCATAGGGGAGACCGGTTGTCGATTTGTACCGGGTAGCGGCATCATCCTTAGAAACCCCATAGTACTTCATCATGACCTGGACGCCGATTGATTCAAGGAATGGCATACTGTCAGCAAGCGTGCCGTCAAAGTCGAAAATGATTGCCTTGCAAGCTAGCTTGTCAGTCATCGTTAGCATCCCATGCAACGGATCTCTTAGAATCGGAACGTTCATTCGTTTTAGATGATTTTGGTCCTAAGGCGCGCTACTTCTTTAATGCCTTCTTGTAGTCCTTTATGCAGCGATTGATTGTCTGGTATGCCTCATTGAGCTCCTTGAACTTCTTTATCTCGGTGTGCCCCCCCTCTTGGATTTTGTATGTTGCATAGAACTGAGTCAGCTCCTCCATCTGACTGCGTGGGAGGTCCAAAATGCTCTTGAAGTCACGATAGTAGGGGTCTCCGACCGGTACAGCTATTATCTTGTCGTCAATCTTACCCATGTCATCCATCTCCATTATACCGATTGGGCGCGCGTGCACGAGACACGAAGTAAATGTGGGCTGGTTTATGAGCAGGACAACATCAAGCGGGTCATTGTCATGATCAAGCGTCTGAGGGATGAATCCGTAGTCAAAAGGCGCGAAAGTATAGAGGACTCGGTCAAGTCGAAAGATGTTGTAGTCCGAATCATACTCATACTTGTTTTTGCTAGCTCGAGTAAGCTCTATGACAACATAGATCTCTGCCGGAGGATCAGGTCCTGGGGGAATGTCACGGTAGTAGTTTATCATCTTCCTCAACACAATCGACGGAATTGCTCCTTCCTTATTGAGATTTGCCGTGCAGCGTTGTGACGTCACCGACAAGGCTTTGTGTAGTGGTTGTCTTGAGATTTCTAGGTGTAGAGAATGGCAAAAGAAGAGGTTCAGGAACCAATGGATGTTGGATCTCTCTTCAGAGG
>CAYFTD010000067.1:0-2885 GCA_964345915.1 uncultured archaeon | reverse complement strand
TGATTCTGTGACTTGAGAGCGTTGACAATCTTCAGTTTGTGATGAGGAGCCACTCTGGCATAGACGTCGACGCTAGGAACCAGCTCTCGGAGTTCATCATCTGACATATTATCGATTTGAGCCCCTTTGACGACCTTGTCATCACTCGATATGAGGCCCACTTCGATTGCAATAGCTCTAGCAGTGAGAGCGTGGTCTCCTGTGATCATTATTGGGCGAATGCCTGCGTTCATGGAGGTCTGAATCGCGCCTCGAACTTCATCCCTGGGTGGATCTATCATTCCAATCAGACCCACAAAGATCAGGTCTCTCTCTACCTTCTCAGGTTCCCATTCCTTCAGCTCTTCTTCGAGCGGCCTGTATGCAAAAGCAAGAACGCGTAGAGCCTTCTCAGCGAACCCAGCACTGATTCGAAGGATTTCTTGTCGATTCTCCTGTGCAAGGGGCGATACTCCGCCATTCGTGAATACTCTACTGCACAAAGGAAGGAGTATCTCTGGAGCACCTTTAGAGAACGCCCACAGAGAACCGTCTTCGTTACGTCTGACTGTTGTCATGCGTTTTCTGGCCGAATCGAACGAGATCTCCGTAACCTCAGTGTACCTCGACGACGTAGCATCAAATGCTATGCCAGCCTTCTCAGCTGCGACCAACAATGCGCCCTCTGTGGGGTCTCCAATCACAGTCCAATCGGCTCGCCCGGAAGTGTCGGGCTGAAGCAGGGAGTTAGTACATAGTTGTCCGATCTCAAGAAGTCTTACAACATGAGGATCAGACTTGACATCATACTCCGTGCCCGAGAGACAGAAGTCACCCTCTCTGTTGTACCCGACGCCAGTTACATCGACCTCCATTCCATTGACAAAGAGGACTTTGACAGTCATCTCGTTTTTGGTGATTGTACCAGTCTTGTCTGACGCAATCACAGTTGTAGAACCAAGCGTTTCAACTGACGGTAGGCGTCTAACAATGGCGTTCTTCTGCACCATCATCTGAACACCTATTGCCAGTGTAATCGTAACTACCGCTGGAAGTCCCTCTGGTATCGCTGACACGGCCAGTGCAATGGCAGCCAGAAGTGCTTCAACTGGACTTGCCATGGCACCCTGGAAGATCTCAGCTAGAAAGACGATGACGCAGAGTGCGATAACTAGGACTCCAAGCTTCTTACCAAGGTCCGCAAGGTCTCTTTGGAGTGGAGTCATGTCCTTCTGGCTTTCCTGGACCAGCTCTGCTATCTTCCCGAATCTTGTGTCCATGCCTGTGGCCGTGGCAACTGCCTGTCCCTTCCCCGAAGCGATTGTCGTTCCCTGAAAGATCATATTCTTCATATCGCCAACAGAAGGGCTCGCCAAGTATATCGGATGCACAAGCTTCCTGACAGAAACTGATTCGCCTGTAAGTATGGCTTCATCTACCGATAGGCCGACTGCGTATGAAACCCGACCATCCACTGGTATTCTATCACCGGCCTCAAATCCCAGAATATCTCCGGGAACCACATAACGTGATTCAATTTCCTTCCAGAGCCCATTCCGCCTTACCCTCGCTCTTGGGGAGGCCATCTCTTTGAGGGCCTCCAGGGCTTTCTCAGACCTATACTCTTGAATTAAACCAAAGACAGCGTTGAAGATCACAATGGCTGATATCACCACGGCATCCACGAAACCGTGGTCACCACCATTCTCAGGCGAGAATACAGCCGTTATGACTGAAATCCCTATGGCAACTAGAAGAATGATGACCATGGGGTCGGTGAATTGTCTGAGAAACATCATTATAGGATTGATTCTCCCCGTTTCAATCAGTTCATTGTACCCATAAGCTTGGATGCGAATCTCAGCCTCATCATCAGTCAGACCCTCTTCACACGTCCTTAGCTCACGAAATACATGCTCCAAGTCATTGCTATACCATTGAGCTTCAACCATTTTGTGGACTCCAAACGAAAACCAGAGTTCAGGTCATTCCAGATTCTGACTTGCGCCACATGATGTTTGGAGAAATATCTTTCGGCATTGACCAAGTATCTGCTTCAGTATCGGTTTCGAAAACGTTAAGAGATTGACGATTCCAGCACCAGTCGAAGTCGGGGTCGGTGAAGAGCCGTGGCTGAAGACAAAGAGAAAGAGAAGTACAGTTTCAAGTGTCTTGAGCAGAAGTGTACAACTCGGGAGTGCCACATAAGACCGAACGTCAATGTCACTCTTGGAGACTTGAGCAGGTGGACCGCGCAGGGATACATTGGTCATATTGTTGTTGGTTTGACCATCGTTCCACCAGAGTCTGAGAGCGATCTAATGACGCTCGAAACTCTAAGAAAGCCCCTCAAAGATGAGTCCGAGACAACGGCGTGCATATTCTTCGACGAAGAGGCCAACGGCTGCACAATCAGATATTCACGGCCCATCTCATGCAGAACCTTCCCTCTCGAGTATGATGGTTCCAAGTTCTATCTGAGCAACAAGAACTGCCCGGGAGTGGGTGAGGGAGAGGTTTCTAAAGAGGCCTTGAAGGAGGCGAGGGACTTGGCGGAACAGGAGTTTCGAGAGCGAATGGATACTATAGCTGCTCTTCCTGCTGTCTACTCTCTCGTCATGGCTCCAATGGTCAGGCAGTCGGCGGAGGCAATGGAGCGCCTTTCCGAAGAAGATAGAGAGAAGATGGATGAGATACTGGCAAAATCCCGTGAGGAACCTGAGGCTAAAGAATAGCTGAATTCTAGGTATCAATCACGATGAGTTCCCTGGGGGTATATGTTAGGACTTCCGCCGCATCCTCTCTTACACAGACCAAGTCCTCGATTCGGACGCCTTATTTAGTGATACGATGAACACCGGGCTCTACACTATGAGTCATACCAGACTGGAGTTCCATAGCATTAC
>CAYFTD010000066.1:0-2533 GCA_964345915.1 uncultured archaeon | reverse complement strand
TTCTTCCGAATGATCCAGACCAATCTGCAAAGAGAATCCATAATAGACTCTCAGCTGAGTTTGGATTCAACGTGCCTGTGATTATCAGCGATACACAAGGTCGTCCGTGGCGGAAGGGTGCCGTCAATGTGGCCATAGGAGTTGCAGGTCTATCGCCGTTCGTTGAAAATGCTGGGAGAGAAGACCTCTATGGAAGACGTCTTCGATCATCTTTGATTTGCCTCGCTGATGAAGTCGCCGCCGCTGCTGAGTTGGTCATGGGTCAGGCCGATGAAGGCGTTCCTGCAGTTCTTGTTCGCGGGCTAAGGTTCGATGCAACGGACGGAAGTGCTGCAGATATCCCTCGACGTGAAGGGGACTTGCTCTTTGACTAGTAGAATGAAACACCGAAGAGCGGCAGAACGAGAATCACACCAACTATGACAAAGAGAGCTCCTATCACGATCTCAAGTCTTCTTGCATTCTCCGAGGTCATGGTCATAATACGTGTCCTGGCTTCGCCCGTTACTAATGCAATCGTTAGATAGGGGATTGCTACACCAATTGACACTACAACGTACATGAGAAGGAGAATCAACACATTTGGCTGAGCACTGAAGACCAGAAAGACTCCAAAGAGTAATGGAGCGGCACAGGGCGCGGCCATCAGTGAATAGCCAAGCCCAATAGAGAAGACGCCAAGTAGACCCGTGGGATTGGTTGGAGGTGTTCTGAGGTTTAGAGAAGACACCCCAAGTCTTGTCTGCAGAGTATCTGACATTGTCAAGACGCCGAAGAAGACGATGAATCCTCCCAATACGGCCTGAAGGATTGTGTGGTTTTGTATCAAGAATAGCCCGATGAACACTGCAATAACTGCAAAGACGGCCAAGGAAACCAACATACCTAGAATCAGCGTTGTACTTACCAGAACGCGTCTTCTCCTGCTGTCCTCAGACTGCAGGGTTCTCAATAGAAATAGCGGCAGCATAGGGAAGAGACAGGGCGATATTGCCACGTAGATTCCTGACAAGAAGGTCGCAAGGATGTCAATGATTATTCCGAATATACCCTGCATTCCGTAGCACCTTCCGATACCCACCGCGTTCACATTAGTTGCGTGAGGGTCTCATTCATGCTACTTTCACTCCAGAAGCCTTCATGAAACCATCTAAGGTATCCTGCATCATCAATGATTACAATTGAAGGAATGTAGACCACATTGAAGTAGTTGCCGAAGACGCCATCAGTGTCAAGACCGTGTGGCCATGGCAAGTTCTTCTGCGCCTTGTAGTCGGCCATCATGGTTACAGTTTCAGTGAGGTCAACTGTCAGAGAGATTAACCAGATTGAGTCACCCATATTGTTGTATATTGCTTCCAGCTCAACGTTTTCGGCCTCACATGTAGTACACCATGTCGCCATGAGGTCCACGATCAGGAAACGACCCCTGTAAGAATGAAGTGAGGTTGTGCTCCCGTCGGACATGGTCAGTGTCCAGTCGGGGAGCTGAATGCCACGATCCAGAAGATCAGTGTCCTTAACAATTCCTTCCCCCGGGCTGTTGATGAACAAGAAGCCCACTGCGAATCCGCCAACAACTATTGCAGAGATGATGATGACAATCAGGGCTCTCTCTTTCTGCATGACGCAACCTCTGCAGAGTCCTCGAAGAAGTTTCTCTTTTGCGAGATATATGAGTCTTCACATTGGTGAAGCGGATCCGATTACTCGAACCTTCGACCATCACCAATATGCTTAGATGTTTGAACGTTCGACTCACTTCGTGAGATAAGATGGCTGATGGAATGAACAGGTTTCTCCTTCCTCTCTTATTCACAGTCGCCGGTTTTATGGCCGTAGTGGGCCTTATCATTCGAATACCTGATTATTCTGGGACGGCTCTGGCTACGTATGACTTAGTGGGTCCGTTTCCCGGAGGTCTCTCTTCAGACCTATACAGCATCTTGCTTCTAGCCATTCCTCTATACTTTCTTGAGTTCCTTATCCTAGCAGTCCCAGTAGCGGCTTTGATGTTGCTCGCCAATAGACTCTATCGAGTCAAATCATACAATCAGAGTATCATGAGCGTCGGCGAAAGGTTTGGAGCTTCACGAATGATCCGTAGGGCCCTCGTGCCAGCCCTCTTTGCTCTGTCATTTAGCGGTATTGCACAACAGCTCTTTCCGAATTTGTTGGTCGGCCGAGTGGACTACGCAAGTGGTGTTGCCAACGTGCCGATTCTGACTGCAATGGAGCCTCTCATCTGGCTGATTGGAGCACTGGTGGCAATGTTTGCAGCAATACTGATCTTCGCTCCAACATGGCTGCTTAACGACTCGGGAATTGTATCACACCTGAAGGAAGAGGAGCTGCAGATGCGACGATGTCCTGACACAGAGGGAGTCGGCAAGTGGTATAGCCACTATGTTTCAGGATTTGCCCTGCTGTCATATCCCGTGACCACTGCCCACAAATTCATCATAGCAATCCCAACACTGATTATTGAGCGTGGAGGCACTATCGGACCATTCTACATATTCGAGAGCTTGGT
>CAYFTD010000065.1:0-18738 GCA_964345915.1 uncultured archaeon | reverse complement strand
TCAGGGACAGAGGAGTTATTGGCAGCCACATTGAAATCATTCAGAGAGGGCAAGGATTCAAGGGATTCAACCAGGACTCTGTGTCCGTAATAATCAGTGCCACTGACCCGCGGAAGCATACAGAACGGAATGCCTAGGTATCGAGGAAACGAATGAATGACATACATTCTGGATTCCTTCTCAGTTAGCTATATTTGATGTTGAGGACATTGCGTGCCCAACTATTGAGTGACACACAATGAGACCCGTTGACGTTGGCAGCTTTCCACTGCACGCAGACGAGGCGCGCTATCAACTGGGTGCCTCTTCTATTGAGATAAATCCGACTGTCCTAGACTCAGATGACGTGAGGTTCTTCATTGAAACTCATAATGACGTGTTTCGCCGGAAAGCTGAAGCACTTGGTCCTGAGACAGCAGTTGTGTGTTATGCTCAGTGTCGCGGAATGATAGATCAGTTCTTTGAGCCAATCTTCCGGCATGTTCTCGGAAAGAACGACAAGCCGCATGGAAAGACAGTGTCACAGGAAACTGCACAGACAGTAGCCATGGCAGTAGCTGAGAAGAGAGGACATCTGCCGGAGAAGAAGGCGAATATTGCAGAGATAATTGCACTTGAGGATGGTGCTGAGAAACTCTGCGAGCAACTTCAGACTGACAGAATCTCCTACAAGGCATGTGTAACTGGCCCGCTTGAACTGACACTGAACTTTCAGAGACTGCTTGGATTCCCAAGAGTCTACGATGAAAGACTGGTGGACTTCTTTACCGAAGCTGTACTCGCCTATGTCAAGAACTCTCACAAGAACACCAAGCACCTCCGTGCAGAGATAATCACTGTGGATGAGCCCTCAATTGGCTTAGAAGGCTTGGCTGACTTCTTCTCAGATACGGGCACTGATGCCAAATTGAATCACCTCCTGTCTTGCTGGAATAGAGTCTTCAATCAAGTTCCGAGAGATTGCTACAGAGGACTCCATCTTCATACTTCACCATTCGAGCAGCTGTTTCATTCCAACTGGAATCTCTTGGAAGCACATGTGGGAGTCTACGTCAAGAAGGGATGGCTTGAGGACAATGATAAGTTCGTCAGAGCGGCTGTCATGAGAACTGACGGGCCCACGATTCCAAAAGGGACTGACCTGAAGGCCGCTTGGGAAGAGATTCGCTCTGGAAACTATGAGAAGTATCTGCAACCGCTAGATGACATGACTGAGATTCTCAACGAATACGTTGACATATATGGGTTGGAGCGAGTGCCCTTTGCAGGACCTGAATGCGGCCTCGGCCCATGGGATTGGCCGCACGGAGACACTATGGCTCTTCGAAACTTGCAGAGCGTTAGGAGATGTATTCAGGATTTCGAGTCGACACAGAGGTGATCGACACTGAGTGACGACCTCACCTTCAGGATTGTCTTTGCCGCATCGTATCTCGTGTTCGCAGGTGTGAGAGGATACTATACGTACAAATCGCGGAGAGGAGCCCCTTTGCGATCTAGGAGAGAGAGGTTTGAAGCAATCACTGAACAGGGGAGAATCAGTGGCATCTTCCTTACCGTCTTCTTCTGGGTCTTTGTCATAGTTGTCGCCCTCTACTTGATAGATTCTCCGTGGATAGCGTGGTCCTATTTCATCATACCCTTCGAAGTTAGATGGATTGGATTTGGGCTTGGAGTGGTCACAGTGCCATTAGTTTGGTGGGCGCATGGGACACTCGGGGAGTGTTTCTCCTACGCTCTTGAGGTCAAGGATGATCACCATTTAGTCACAAGTGGACCGTATTCTAGAGTACGGCACCCAGTCTATACGTTTCATATTCTCTTTAGTGCGGGTATGGCACTCGTGGCAGCAAACTGGCTGCTTCTCTTGTTCTGGGTCATAGGCATCCCAGTTGCATACCAACGGATGTTCACAGAAGAGAAGATGATGATTGACAGATTCGGCGACGAGTATATTGACTACATGAAACAGACCGGAAGACTGGTTCCCAGAATATCGCTACGTTCAGATTCCTGACGGAAGCGAAGTTTCCGAAATGCCGTGCTTCTTGAGGATCTCTTGGAACACCGAGTCGAGCTGGGCAGCGTCATCCTCGGGCAATGACTCCACCTTATGTTCTTCCAGCATCCTAGCGACTTGCTCGTGGGCCATGGTTGTGGAGTCCTTGGACCCTTGTTGCTTCCACATGTCATGTGAGAGTCGAGATATGACATCAGAAGGCATGACGTGTTCTTTCCTCACGTGCTTTTGTGTGTGCGACTGGTTCAGGAATTGACCTCCGGGCCCTACAGAGCCTATCAGGTCAGCAATTACTGAGGGGTCCTCGAGTGAGATTCCTTCGACTATCCTACGTGCGGCTCTGCAGATTTCATTGTCGAGAACGAGCTTCTCAAGCGATTGGCAGTTTATACTCGCAAGCATGCCCGGACCAGAAATAACGTTGATTCCCGCCATAGCGGCCAGAATAAGACCCATTGCTGTCTCATATCCACCCTGTGCGTCTACGGTCATAGAGTCAGTTATGCCAAGATAAGCATGAGTCGGAATTCCGTAGAACTTACCCATTTCAGCTGAGGCGCATGCTACGATGGTTGCTTCAGGTGCTCCAATTCTACTTGTGCCATGCCTCTGGTCAAGGACGGAAGTAGCACCTCCATAGACCAAAGGGCTTCCGGGATTGGTCAGCTGAGCAATTACTATCCCGCTCAAGATCTCTGCATTTGCTTGAACAACAGTGCCACCAAGGGTAATTGGACTGGTTGCTCCTATTAGTGGTGCAGGCACGATTGAAGCAGGAATGCTATGCGTGGCACAGTCAATGAGATTCTGGGTGCTGACATCCCCCCAGATCAAGACCGACAGTGGACAGCAATCGAAGACTGCCCTTGGCTCATTCACCAACTGCTCCTCGCTTCCGGCGATTGACGCTAGCATTCTGTTCATATCTAGGAGACCTTCTTTGGTGAAGGCTCCGGTGATTATGGGTTTGCGGGATTCCTTGAGACCTATGTAGAGTCTGAAGAGATCAGAAATAGCGACCGGCGCATCAGAGGGAACCATTGCTGTGCTCTGTGCATCAATGCAATCTAGCGAGTCAACAAGCCTGACATGGCGTATCAGGTCAATAGTAGTGGCCTTCCGAATCAGTCCGTATTCTCCATCTCTGAAGTAGATAGAAGATGAAGCTGGATTGAAGAGAACGTTGTTTCCCCCTACCATGTAACGGTCCTTGCCATCTCTTGAGTACAGAGTGAAATAGGCAGGAACCTTTCGGACGATTTCCTCAACCAGACCGGACGGGAATCTCACAACTCCAGAAGAAGAGGTCGCACCGTTCTCAGAAAGAAGCTTCAAAGCGGACTCGTTCTTTACCGCGACACCAGTTTTCTCAAGGACTTCCAGGGATGCTGAGTGAATCGCTTCCGAGTCAGCCCGAGAGAGAAAACTTAGCTTAGTCATCAATAGGAATCCTCCTGCCATATGAAAGGAATCCTAGAAATATGCTTGTTGGCAGAGTCTCAAGTCCAGTCTATCATTCCTCTGAGTGCATGGAGCGCCGGGGGCATCTTCTTCTCCTTTTTGGTAGATGAAGCAACGAGTGTGACATCTCCGTCGAAGGTAATCTTCCTCATGTTCAAACAGGAGAATAGAGGGGACAGGTCAATCTCAGAGAATTCGTTGAGCTTGAGAGAGAGTTGCCGAAGTTTCTTGCATTTCCCCAAGGGGCCTAAGTCTAGAGATTCTAGCTTGTTCTCGTAGAGATGAAGAGTCTGAAGCTCAGAGCAACTTGCGAGAGGTAGGAGATTCACCTGCTTCAACCTGTTGAAAGATAGATCCAAGTACATCAGACTAGCGCATCCACTGAGTGGCTCTAGGTTAATCTGGTCAAGCCTATTGCCACTGAGCGATACTTCAATCAGACTTGGAATCTCACTCAAGGGGGAAAGGTCAATGAGATTGAGATCATTGCCAGAGAGAGTCAGCACTTCTAGATTGCCAAACTGACGAAGTGGAGTCAGATCGGTTGTGAATATCCTTCGATCACTCAAGTCGATTTGAGTGGTCGAGGAGTCGAAGCGCTCTACTACTTTCCCGCCTGTCTTGGTCTCACTCCAGATTGTGATCTCGTCCATAGAGGTCACGCAGCCTTGCTACCTGGAAGAACTCCCTCAACCTCAACAGGAATCCATTGTCCGGGCTCACCAAGCTTCTCAACTGCGAGAATCATTCCATGGCTCTCAATTCCTCCAATCTTCTTGGGTTCGAGATTGATTAAGAACAAGGCTGTCAGGCCTTCAAGCTCTTCCGGCTGGTAGAGATGGCCCAAACCGGTAGCCATGGTCCGAGTTTCTATGCCAATGTCCACAGTTATCTTCAGCAGGCGATCTTTCTTTGGCACTCTCTCACACTTCAGTATCTTGCCCGTTCTAAGATCGATTCGCTGGAAATCATCAAATGAGATTGTGTCTTTTGCAGGATCGTGTTTAACCACTTCTCTCTCCTCCTCAGCTTCTTCTTTCTCTGCGGCCTCTGCGGCCTTGATTCGGTTGCTGGCGGCCTCTTTCAGCTCCGCAAGAAGAGTGTCGTCCATCTTTGATATAACTGGAACAGGTTTGCCAAGTTTACGGCCAACTTGCAGCGGCTCAAGTGCCTCTCCAAGTTGCACCTCGTGTATGTCTGAATCCAGACCAAGCTGCCTCCAAACGGTTTCGGCTGCGGATGACAAAATCGGCTCAATCAAGACTGCGAGTGCCTTTGTTATCGAAAGGGCATTGTACAGGACCTCGCCGCACTTCTTCTTGTCTTCTTTGACCAGCGCCCATGGCTTGTTTGCTTGGAAGTATTCGTTGCCAGTTGTTGCAAGGCCAAGTATTGCATCAGAGACCTTCTTCAGCTCGTACTCGTTTGTGCCATCAATGACGGCCTCTATTGTGTCCTCGATTGATTTCTTCAGCTTGGAATCAAGACTACCCTTAGGCACCTCTCCGTAGTGCTTCTTCGTGAAGTGAAGACCACGATAGAAGAAGTTGCCAAGGGTGGCAACCAACTCGTTGTTGACTTTATCCGCAAAGGATTGCCATGTGAAGTCCAGGTCTTTCGTCTGAGATGTCGAACTCACTATGTAGTAGCGAAGATAGTCAGGGTCGAGACCCTTGTCTAGAAAGTCCTCTTCAATCCATACAATGTAGCCTCTGCTCCTACTGAACGTATGACCCTCAATCTTCAACATACCAGACGCGACTATGGCAAAGGGGAGGTTGTAGCCACTGCCCTTCAGCATGGACGGCCAGAGAATGCAGTGATGGTACACAATGTCCAAGCCTATGTAGTGAACAAGGCGTCCGTTGCCTGGTTTCCAGTACTTCTCCCAATCGTCCGGTTTCCCCATCTCCTTTGCCCATTGCTCTGTACTCGACATGTAACCGATGGGCGCATCGAACCAGACGTAGAGCACAAGCGACTCATCATCCGGATACTTGATCCCCCAGTCTAGATCTCGAGTGATGCACCAATCGAGGAGCCCCTCCTTGACCCAGTCCAGAGCGTAGTTTCTGGCATTCTTCGTGATATCGGCTTCCTTGAGGAACTTCCCGATTGGCTCCTCAAAGGCCTTGAGCTTCATGTAGTAGTGAGTTCTTGTCACAGGCCTTGTTGGATTTCCACAGACAGCACATCTTGGACTGAGTATCAGCCCTGGCTCAATGTACCTTCCACATCCCTGGTCACACTCATCACCTCGTGCATCAGCGCCGCAATACGGACATATGCCTCTCACGAAACGATCGGGTTGCGACCTGCCACAATGGTCACAGTACGGGGTTTCTAGCTCTTTGGAGAAGATGTATCCATTCTCCTTGAGCGCTCCCAGAATCTGCAACGTCCTGTGGTGATTCTCAGGGTCATCTGTTGAGCCATAGTTATCGAAAATGATGTTCAACTTCGGGAAGGTCTCGAGGTAGTGTTTGTGGTATTTCTGATAGGTTTCTGTGGGAGTCAGGCCCTCTGATTCAGCTGCCGTCAGCACTGGGGTTCCATGAGTGTCGGAACCACAGATGAAAGTCACCTCAGTGCCCATCTTCCTCAGGAGTCTGACAAAGACATCTGCAGGAACGTATGTGCGGAGATGCCCAAGGTGCATCTTGCCACTTGCATATGGCAGTCCACACGTCACGCACACAGGATCCGTAGACGGATACTTTCTCTTCTTTTTGCTCAGTTTCGTCACACTCCTGGCACTCTAATGAGCGGGACATCATATGGCTTCCACTCGACAGATGAAATGTACAGAAGGGGAATAGCCCTCACTGGCGGTGTTTTTCCTTCGAGTTGTTTGAACACGTGTTCTATCGTTCTATCCTTGAAGCTTCTTTCCCGCCTTAGAATGTTAGAATGCTCTCCTACTAGTGGAGATATAACTCTAACGATGAATCAAGATAGTAACAATGGGCTGGCCATAGAAAGTAGAGGGTGTGGAGGCGGGACCCAACAGCCCGCCTCCACGTTGTCTCGCCTGCCGGGAGGTGCACGGAGACAAAGAATGACCTCATTGTGAAATGAGGAGCGTGAATCTACGAACTAGCGTAGAGGTATCTGAGACTCTCGGCGTCCGCATCGGTAGGATCTCGGTCGCTGTCAAGCAGACCGTACAGAACATGCAGGACTTCGGCGTTCTTCTGAAGGGTTGATGAGGGTCGTGGGTTTGAGGTCATTTTTGTCAAGTCTCCGCTTCATTCAGTTTATGTGGGACAACTCACCTCTACTTCCTGTGCAGAAACATATAAAGATTGATGAAACGTAAGAACTATTCAGGTATTATCTAAGTATATACCGACGTAATACATGGCGATTATTCACATAGAACTGAGTTCTGGGTCATCTAGCTGCTGTCTACGTGAGTCGTTGGAATCAGTTCCAAGAGAAAAAGGGGGGAGAGGGGGTGGGTGAAGAGCCTCGATTGGGGTTCTTTTATTCCTCCGCGTCCAGTCGCCAATGCATTCGTGAGAAAGAGAGGACTTCATGTTTGTCACAAAGCACAATGAACTCGTGCTCTATCGCTTCAAGAACAAGCAGACATGCCTCAGCCTCACTAATGCCATGATCCACTGTCATGTTTTTAGCTATGTATCCCGGCCTGGCACAGTCAGCAGCTTCAGTGACAACCATAGCATCTTCCACATATCGAAGCCGTCTCGGGAACGAGCCAGCGACTCCCCTCTTGTAATATCTTAGGAGAAATCCATCCATTCGCTCGTCAAAGAGAGATTCTAGAACTGCTGCAAGCTCGGCAGTCCTGACTTGGGTTGGCCGTTCAGTCATTTTGAAGTCCAGCATTACCCCTATGCCTCTGGCAAAGTCAATCATCCTGTCCTCCTGTTGTGCGGATGACGATGACACCGTGATAAAGGCGCACACAAGGTTCTGAGTCGGCACCGCACGGATGATGTCGGATATGGGTATCACTTCATAGGTCAGATCTTCACCATTGGTGTCGAACTCCGACCTAAAGTGAGTTATCGCAGTGATGAAGGCCGAAATCATCCCTTCTTCAAACCCGCCCTTCAGAACGTTTGAGTAGACAGGAAGCCCGCTTGTCTTGTGTAGAATCACAATGCCAATCAAGTTGTCTACATCATCATACCGCTTCTTCACGGCTAGGGCCTTCGTCATATACTCGCGTCTTCTACGGGCGTACAGCCTCTGTCCTACAATGGCTACTACCAGAGATCCTGCCACAGCCGCGATGTAGATTCCGTTCTCATTGAGGAAATACAGAAACCTTCCTGCCTCATTCGGAACTAGGTTGACATCTCGTTCGAAGGCCTGTGAAAGCTCGTAGAATTCTTGGTCCATTGTGATTCTGATTGTGCAGCTAGTTTCCGTGTTCCATGTGCCCGTCACAGTTGTGACATAGACACCAGGGGCCGTTTCAGTCAGAACCCCCTCAGCATAGATGGTTGTGCCCAGTACTAGCTCATATTCTACTATTGCATTGGATACCGGATCTCCAGTATCTTCTTCGACAAGTGAAACACTGAGCTCCAGTGGCACGAATTGAAGCCATACTGGTTGAAGCATCTCAACCTGAACAGGGACTTTCGTGGTTTGAAAAGCGAACGTTGTGGTTCTGGTTTGGTATCCATCTTTCCTCATTGTAATGTAGGTTTCATAGCTACCGATGCCTTCAGGAGTCACTGTGATATTATACAGGCCATTTCCTAGATCGATGAAATTGATCCATTCAGACCCAGTTCCGGTGGCAGTTGGCTGCGCATTCTGGACGCCGGTGCCATTGCTTGAGAGTCTGTATCCGAATGTGAAGGAGTAGCTGCGTCCATAATACAATGCCTCCACTAAACTTATCGTGTCGAGGGTCGTCCCAATCTCCGTAACATGCAGTGTGAAACTGGACAACTGTGTATCATAGTTCGTAACATTCGCTCGAATGAGAACAGTGAAAGTACCAGCCATTTGAGGTGTCAGCACCAACGAATAGTTGCCGTCGCCCTCATACTGACTGGACGTCACATCAAGACCAGTTCCGGGAGTATAGCTGATGACACCAACATCAGCTCCTGAAAGTCCATCTCCGGTCCAGTTAGTATACCTGACAACAAGGCGGAATGTATTGCCGTACTCCATGATGGCCGCACTACCGTTCAACATGACAAGATGGGAAGTGAGGCTGCCAACACTGAGTAATAGTGTGTCCGCTGCAACCTGATGGTGGTCGGTGGATGCAGATGCTGTAACGGTGTAAGTTCCAGAATATCGAGAAGTCAGTTCAACAGAATAGTTACCAAACCCTAGATTTGTCACATTGCCTTGGGTCAGACCATCTGCTGGACCAGAGTAGGCAACACTTACGTTGGCACTTTCGATTGCTGACCCATATCTGTCTTCGAACTTGAACTCTGCTATGTATATTTCGCCAAGTCCAACTTCCGCGGCCTTCTCATACATGGTCAGAATGTTATCGGTGAACACCAGTCTCACTGTGAAACTGCAGGAAACGTCATCATAGTACTGTCGGCTGGCATTAGCGATTACCAACGAGTCGCCAGGGCCCAGTACAGAAGTATCTAGGTTTGCCTCCCACCACTTTTGTGCAGGATTCGACACGAAGTGTACGGTTGAACCAGACCAGTTGGCACTGACTAGGGACGAAGGCCCTAACAAGTATTCACCATTCTCTGCGTCGCGATGTCTCAAGTAGCCCCATACCGTGTCCCCGGACTCAGCCTCAATTAGGGTTTTAACAGGAACAAGATTCGCTCGGTGGTGCACTTCAAACGTTGCTTCATCGTACGCGACTTCAGAACCGTTTGTCCAATGAACTCTGACTGACCAGAGACCCGCGGTGGCATTGAGAGAACCAAACTCCAGTATACTGCTATTGATGACTCCATTGCTTCCCCCATCCAATGATTCGTAGAACCACGTAGTCCCATTGGGCAACAACCAAGTGATATTCACGCCAAGAAGTGGCTCAGAAACCGGACTGGCACCCCCAATCACCAGCGACGTCATCGTTTTGTTGGTGCTTCTAAAGACACTATGTTGCGACCACTTCAATGAACTTGAATCATATCTCAGGGTTTCAATGCTATCAGCATAGTTGGGTGACTCGCTCGTCACTTTCCACCAGCCGAGGTGATCCATGATGTCCGTTGGAATCACGATTTGTCCAGCGCTCAGGGAACACAGGCTCGTAACATCAGCCAAGAATGGATCAAGAATCGTGTAGTTCTCCCAGTCCTTTGGAAACCGGAAGGTCTGAGTTAGTTCCTCATAATCACCCAGAAACCCCAAATATGCATAGAACGACTGAATCGCACTCTCTCCCAACGATGCTGTGTACAAGGTTCCCTCCCTAGCGACGTCTGTAGCCCAAGTGGAATTTGAGAATCGATGGGATTGAAGACGAATTCTGTAATCAAATGACACAGTTGTGTTTGCAGTTATCGCGGTTGAGAGGGGCGGACTCCTCCAAAAGCTCGCGTTCAGAATGGACGCTTCACCCGTGCCATCTGAACCAACTATCGGAGTTGAGGCGGCTCCGGCGGCAAATTCAAGATCAACTTCATCGAAACCAGGCTTTGCCGCGCCATTGAATGAAACATCATCAACATGGACTGTCAAGTAGACAGAATTGATGAACTCATAGTCAGTAACATATAGATTCACATCAACTGGGATTTCCAGCGCAATTTGAAAGACGAACGATTCATTCATGCCCACTTGACTGAAGTCTATCTTTCCACTACTGTACCACTGGTTTCTACTGGCTAAGTCAGGGAGATTGGTGCTCCACACAATAACTCCATCGGCTCTCGCGACCAGCGAGATATTGCTAGTTGGAGGTAATCCTAAGGGCCCCCTCAAGTATAGGTAGTCGAACTCAAACACAAAGTCCTCTGTATAGGGCGTGTTCTCAACGCTCTGATTGAACTGAATGATTGTACTTGCACCATGTCGAAAACGAAGATTCGATCCAGTGCCGATTTGCTCGCCTTCGTTCTCGAGCACTACATACTTTCTGTCTTCACCAATGTATCCAGATCGCTGAATGGTCTTGGCGTTAGGAGAGTATCCCGAAGTATTCCAACCAAAAGGGTATGCGCTCACGTTTAATGCAAGATTGTCGTTCATTCCAGTGATTCCGCTATCGAAGGTACCATTCGCGGCGAATACCTTTGTCAGGTTCCAAATTTCAACTTCTGCGCCACTGCCCAACCAGTTGTGGGCGTCGTCTATCATGAAGTCATAGCCAACATCGGAATCCTTGTCTGTATGCGCAGTCTGATCGCCTGAAGAAAGGTATCCAATCTGCTCAATTTCGGCTGGATTCATGACACCTTCGACATGCTCTGAAGCCTGACTGTAGACCTCTTGAAGTCCTGCAAAGGGGTCTGAGTCCGGATCGTCTAGGCCATTTGACGACGCTAGGTTGGGTCCATTGGCAAGGAAACTGATAAGCGATACATTTGGTGCCGCCACTAGGATGACGAGGAAGGTAATTGCAGTCAACGCTAGTGACCTGTTGTATCGGCAATCTGGCCTCAGAATCTTCACCCCGACCACCATTTGAGATTGATAGCGCAGTTAGTTGAGAAGGAGAATAAGATGCCTTAAAGTACCTTTTCTGGCTCTACCTACTCACTCTTTTTCGTTGGTGCAATCGAATAATGGGCACCTAGGCCACATCTCTAGCCGCCGTTGGTTAACACCTTCCCCTGAGCGATAACATCATGCTTGTGAATGCTCTCAAGAGAACGAGCCTCAGCGCACATGTCTAGGGTACTATCCTCGAATTTCTCTCGTGCATTCTGCAAGATATTCCGACACACGTCCTCAACGAACAATGGATTGTCATGCATCTGCTTGGTCACGTGCAATTCGTCCTCCAGTTTCAGCAGAGAATAGGTTGGGCTCGAGAATGATTTCTCAATCACTTCAATCATGTCACCATAGGTTGGGATATTCTCAGTAGTTCCTGTAACTCTGAGAGCCCCAACAGCGCGCTGCATGTGCGTCAGTCCATGATTGTTTGCCATGCAGTGGGGGCAGACTGTGTTACCTATGACACTTACTTCGACATCGTGAGAGAAAGGCTCTCCCTCCGACTTGGTTGTAGAGGCAGTGATGTCACATACCTCCCAAGTTCTCTGCTTCGATGCAGGTGTCTTGGTGGCATATCCAAACTCAAAATCGAACTTTATCTCACCACGACTGTAATGATGTTTCTCGGAGAGGGCGTCGAGGACCCTCATCTGAAGCTCTTCGACAGAATTGTATACACTGAACTCTTCGCTGATGACCTCGGTCATAGACTCAACAAGCCTTGACATGTGGACTCCTTTCAAGTCAGCCGGCAAATCAATGGTGAATTCGACTTTAGGGATAAGATGATGTCTCAACCCACTGCGCTCCGTTATCAGAAATGTCTTGAGATCCTTCACTCCGACCTTATTCAGTTGGATACGATGACGCGGTTTCTCATTCTGTGTGTCTACTACCAAGCTGTTTCGCCTCAACGGTACTGGTCCTTTTTCTGATCACCAAAGCCGTTGGCCGTACTTTGGGCCTTGACCCCGTGCGGCGGGACTCTCCTTTTAGCTTTGCGCTGAGTACATGGGGGCCTCTATTCACAATACTAGACTGTAGAGGTGCATGAGTTCAGGGTTGCCTTCTGAATATCGAAGAGTGGAATGGCCTCAACCGCAAGTATAATAATAATTCCCAAATTGGGAAAGCGCACTTCTTAGCACACGAACGAGCAAGGAGTTGGACGTCTTTATGACAATTACGCGTGGGAATCAGCTCCACGGTTGCTCCCAACTTGCGGAGCTAATCAGTGAGGGCTATGGGTTCTTGAACGATAGAGGATGGCTCATACACTGCAATTCATTGTTGGCGGATTCACTTGGATACAGTATCGAAGAGATGATGGGCAGACCCTTCAATCACTTTCTGGCCGAGTCGAGTAGGGATCTATTCTCAGAACGTCTATCCGAAGAAGGAAGCATTGAAGGGGAATCCCTGAACCTTGTGATCCTTTCAAAGGTAGGCCGGGAAATACCTTCAGATGTTACACTCGGGTTCTTGGAGGAAGAAGAATCAAAGGGGTTCTTCATAGTTGTGAAAAATGTGCAACCAACACCTTCGGAGTCAGACCAGATACTGCACCAGATTGCGGAGCAACTCAGAAGCACAGTGATGACTGTCGATAGAGAAGGCATAATCCATTTGTTAGAGGTGCCTCTAACGAAGACGTATCTCTGTCTTTCGCTCAAGGAGTCTGTGAAGACCTTCACCGAACAGCAGAAGGACATAGTTGTTGACCTAGATTGTCCTTTGGTGAATGCGGCGATTGATGCTGACAGATTCTTGTCGGTGCTCTTGATGAACCTGTTGGACAATACGGTGACACATAGTGCAGGACCAGGATGTCATGTTTGGGTGAAGCTCGAAGACGCAGGTGATGCATACGAGATTTCTATTGCTGATGATGGTCCAGGCATTAGTGATTCTGTTAAGAAGACTCTATTTGACCCAAATCGTCGGTTTGGCGGTGTAGGAATCCATCAGGCTTCTCAGATTGCCCGGAAATACGGCGGCAGCATTGAAGTGGGAAACCGAGTGCCATCCGATTCATCACAGGGTGCCAAGTTCTTGATTCGGTTGCCGAAGGCAGAAACCGCTAACAGGTATAATGGCTCTTACGAAACGGCTGTATCATAGCAACCTGTCGAACCAACGTTCTCGCTGACGCATACTTTGATTCTGTGGTCAGGAGCTAGCCGAAGCTCTGAAGAGATGTACTCCGCAATGAGCTCAGCAGTGGTTGCAGAATGAGGTATGATAATGCAGTCCTCTTTGGGGAAGACGTATCGCTTCCCTTTGACCTTCACCTCATAGGAGATCCCGGCTTCCTCGACAGCAACAATATCTGATTTGCTAGGGAGTAGGACCTTATGGTCTAGCTGGGAGCAGACATTGACGGTCTGTTTCTTAACCTTCTTGAAGTCTAGGACCATTCCCGTGGCATCCAAGGATCCCGTCACAAAAACCTCGACGGTGTAGTTGTGTCCGTGAAGGTTCTCACAGTAGTCGGCGCCTATCACAAAATGTGCTGCACTGAAACTCATCTTCTGACCGTGAACTCTTATGCTATGCAAATGAAAGCCTCCCAGACAGTACTTGCTTATCGGCGTTCCACTTCTAAAACTGTCGGCAGCAGATTATGAACCGACTGCAACATCACTTACCTCTTCCCCTCTGACGCTCAAAGGTTTCTATGAGGTCGTTCACAGTGGTAGCTTGCTCCGGCTCCTTGTCCTCTCGCCATTTTCCAGTGAACCTGGGAAAGCGTATCGCAAGGCCACCACCCTCAAGCCTTCCGCGTCCTGCGGAGTGGGTAGGACTGATTGTTATCTCATCACCGAGGACCTCTATGACCTCTGCTGGTGAGAACCAGACATCAGCTTCAATATCGGATATCACCTTAGGACTCATTGTTTCTAGACAGTGCTTGTCAAGCCGCTCCTTCAGCTCAACCAGCATCTCGTCCGTGAATCCAGTTCCGATTTTGCAGACAGTTGGAAACGTGTCAGAAGCTTCATCATATGCGGAGGCAAGGATAGCACCGTATAGACCGGCCCTCTTTCCTCTCCCATGAATTGCACCAACAACTACGAGATCAACAGAGTCAGCCATTCCCTCTTGATAGGATGCCTTCAGCTTTATCCAAAGCCAGCTTCGAGACCCCGCCTGGTAACTCGACTTGTCATGAGTCGCCTTTGCAATTACTCCCTCGTGGCCCGATTCAAGAGCCTCTTGGAATATATGCCCGAGTCGTTCGGGATTGTTGGTGATTTCCCCAATAGTTGGGGACACATTCTCTTTAGAACGGACAATCTTCTCAAGAAGTTGGCGTCTCTCATATAGTGGTAGTGAAGTGACATCGTTTCCCTCATGAAAGAGAACATCAAAGAATCTAACAGCAACTGGAACAGCCTCACTCATTGCTTCCACGTCGGTCTTCCTTCGACGTCTCATCAGTTCTTGAAATGGCCGGGGCATGCCTGTATTCGGATCGATTGCGACGCATTCACCTTCAAGAATGCAGGTATCTGCATCCACCTGTGTCCTCACAATGTCGACAACATCCGGATACTGCTCTGTGATTCGCTCCTGTCTACGGGAGAACAAGACTACACTATCACCATTCTTGTGGACCTGAACCCGCTCTCCATCATACTTGTACTCGACTAGTACATCGGGGCCGGCCTTTTCGATTATCTCCTTGGGATCTGAGAGCTTCTTTGCCGCCATCATCCTTATTGGAGTGCCAACCGCGGCCCGAATCTCCTTCAGAGAACTCACCCCTTTCTCAGCAAGTCCCTCAGCGACCTTCGCCAAGTCGCTGCAGACGTTGAATGCAGCCTCAATCTCCGCCCGAGCATCTCTTCCGCCCGTGTAGGCCAGTGACAACGAATCCATAATCCCCATGGATCCGATACCGAGCCTAAGCTGTCCAGTCAGTGTTCTGAGAATGTACTTTGCCTCAAGCGGCGATGCATCAGACAATAGACCCACCAGCTTTGCGACCTTCTCCTTGGCACTTCCCTTTCCTGATGTCTTTGCAACGGAATCCAGAGCATTGTAGATGTGAGCTGTAGTTAGGTCTTCTGCAAAGAGCGTAGATTGTGCACTCTCTTGCAGTAACAATTCTGCTGCAGCACCAACATCACCAGTTTCTCTAAGTTTCTGCTTCACAATGCTCTCTTTGGTTGAGGCCGCTGTCGCGACGACTTGGAGAGCCATCTTCTCTGCGATTCCAATCTCTGGTTCACCTGTCCAGTCCGGATGCAACTTTCCAGTTGTGAGGGCGACGATCTTCCCAACTTCAGATGGAGCGGCCTCCTTCAGGACCTCAGACAATATTCGCGTCTTTTCTAGCGAGCCTGAGGTCGACTCAATCTCTGCGTAGGCCTTGGCGAGTCTTTCATAAAGCATCAGTCGCCGCTCCCGAACTAGAAGGAGGCACCACATGCTTTATATTCATATTCACGGGCACGCTGAGCCAATCACATCTATGCGGTGAGCAATAGTTGGGTAGTGTAAGACCAGGATTCATCAAGAATGCAGCTAGGAGCCTAATCCAGCTGTACCCAGACACCTTTACAGACGATTTTGAAACAAACAAGAGGCTAGTTGAGCAGCTCACCGATATTGAAACCAAGAAGGTAAGAAACCGAGTTGCAGGGTATCTCGTCAGGCTAGTCAAGATCAGTATTGCTCGAGAAGTCGCAGAGAGCGAAGCGCCGGACGACCAGATCGACATGGAGATGTAGTTTCCACTCAATTGCTTTTTCGGATTCCCACGAGTTCACTGAAAGGTCTCTTAAGGACAAGATGTCTATCCAAGATGCATGGATGTGGTCGGTAGCTCGTTATATCTGGGGGACTGTCTCGATGTCATTCGATCTATTCAAGAGTCGTACAGAGAAACAATACGACTGATCTACATTGACCCGCCTTATCTATCAGGAACTCAGTATAGACTGAGAAAGAAAGGCGCTGGAACGACAGAATCAGCTCCATCACTATCGGAGGTGAACACCTACACAGACAAGTGGACCGGAGGTTTGGAAGAGTATCTTCAGTTCATGAGGGAGAGGCTGACTGCGATGAGGCCACTCCTCCGTGAAGACGGTACCATTTGGGTTCATCTGGACTGGCATGTTTCCCACTATGTCAAGGTCATTCTCGATGACATCTTTGGATACTCCAACTTCACAAACGAGATAGTATGGAGAAGAACAAACAGTCCGAAGGCTCAAAGCAGAGGTTTCGGAAGTCAACACGACATAATTCTATTGTATGCAAAAGATGCTATGAAGTTCAGAATGAATCCGGTGCATAGAGAACATGATGAGAAGTCATTGAAACCATACGGATACGAGGATGAGCGTGGGAGATTCAGATTGATTGAGATTGAAGCTCAAGGAATCCAGAGAACCGAAAGCCGTAAGCAGTTTGAGTGGAGAGGCAGAACTGCGCCATACTTGTACAGCAAAAAGACCTTGGATAAGTGGTGGAACGAAGGCAAGATATACGTGAGCAAGAATGGAAGGTACTCCAAGAAACAGTACCTATCCGATGTCCCAGGTGTTCAGGTTTCAGATCTGTGGCTCGACATAAGTCCAATTCAAGGGGCGTCCAAGGAGTACACAGGCTTCCTTACACAGAAGCCATTGGCCCTGCTTGATAGAATCATCGAGTGTGCCACCGACAAAAACGACCTCGTCGCAGATTTCTTCGCGGGGTCAGGTACCTCGGCAGTTGCAGCAGAGCGGCTTGGACGTCGCTGGCTGATATGTGATAGATCAGACGTGGCAATTGAGCTGACGAAGAAACGTCTTGGAGAAATCGGCAGAGATGTGAGATACGAGTACTCTATCCTGAATGGCACCTAATTCAGATTAAGATTGACCGAGCACTTCTTATGTCACGTCTATAGTGCTGTTCTGCAAGGTGAAACGCTTGACAGATGAGGTGACTGGGAGAGCAGGCGAAGTACTTCGTTTCGGTCTTGGGGCTCGGAATTGGCTGCTAAATCAGGTGGATCGAGCTTCAGAATGCGTGTCTTGGACACCCCCTGAGGGAGGCCGGTCTCCCAGTGAGATAATAGAACACGTCACCTCCGTGCTCTTGATTGCATGCTCGACTATTGCCGAGGAGCTTGGCATAGATCTCAACTTAGAGGAGGTTGAGAGCGACGGGGAGCCAACGGAAGTCCTGAAAGATACGGTACGTTCAGCCTATGATGCATTCAAAGAACTCTGCGGCAAGCTTGATGACCAGATGCTGGACAAGGTCTTGACCCTGCCTCCTCCTTTCGCATTAAGGGAGGGGTCAGTGGAAACTGTTATGCGTGTAATTGGGGGGTACCATGCTGTCCATCATGCCGGGCAGCTATCCACTCACATAAGAAGGTCGAGAAAGACACAGTAACACCAAATGCCGATAGTCATAAGTCGGTTGTCATGTAATGTGTACGTGGTAGAGTTGCTGGACATTCTCGTGATTGTTGGAGCCTTTGTTCTAGTGATGGGACTATACGGATACCTCAGACTCTCAGGGAAGCGGGGCCGCGACAAAGAGGCTCTTCCTGATAGACGCACAAGCTCCGCCAAGCTTCATTATTCAAAAGTGCATGATGCGGCTTTCTTTGACGGGGCGGCTGAGGACTACGCAGAAGTACTGAATCGAATCAAGCAGATGGGTGGAGGATAGAAGCAGAGCAACGTGGTTCACAGTCCATTTCAGCTCTCATGTTTCCTTGATCTTCCGGATAGCCCCACCTGGAGCAACTCCCTTTGGGCATACCTTGACACAATTGTAGATCAGCTCACACAACGGAGCCCCCTCCGGGGCCCTTGCAGCCTCAAGATACAACTCCTTATTATCTGCTCGAGAGTCCTCGTAGAATCGCCATGACTTAGCGAGTGCTGCCGGACCCAGGTACTCCTCTCTATCCGCATTGATTGGACATGAACCGAAGCAGAGTGCACACATTATGCAGTTCACAAGGCGCTCGATTCTCTTACGCTCATCTTGGCTCTGCCGTCGTTGGTCATCGCCCTTGGCTGGTTCGACCCATAGCTTTAGTGTTTCCAGCGCCTCATAGAACCTCGTCATATCAACAACGAGATCCTTCATGATTGGTAGATTTGGAAGTGGTTCGACGAGTACCTCTTCTTCCCGATTCCAACCTGGAGGATCATCAGTCAGAACGTTGAAAGGCTTGAGCCTTGATTCTTCCTCTTTCAATGAAACGACCTGGGTCTTGCATGCCAGACGTGGAACCTTGTCGATTAACATCGAACAACTCCCACAGACTGCCCCTCTGCATGAGTACCTGAATGAGAGAGACTCATCCATGTTGTCCTGAACTTGAAAGAGCGCGTCGAGAACTGTCATTCCTTTTCTGTCTTCAACCTTGTAGAGATCATAGTGTGTAATCTTGGAACCCTCAAGACTGCGCGCGATTCTGAACATCATCAGTACTTCCTCTCCTTCACCTCAAACGTACCTAGGTTGACGTCCACATACTCCGTCTTTAGGTAGTCTTCAACTCTGGTGACAAGTGAGTGTTTCAGGAACCCCTCATCGTAACGCTTTGGGTAGTCTGTTCTCCAATGCGCACCGCGACTCTCTCTTCTCATTAG
>CAYFTD010000064.1:0-8126 GCA_964345915.1 uncultured archaeon | reverse complement strand
ACAGACTCCACATGCGTAGCCAGGTGTGGTCATGTAAACGGTAGTCCCTGGACTCGTGGGGTCCGAGATGTCGATCACTGCCAGCCCTGTATCATAATCTGCAACATAGACATAGTCTCCGCTCACATAGACGTTTTTTGCATGACCAGTAGTGTCCATGTAGACAGGAGTCCCTAGACTCGTGGAGTCTGAGATTTCGATCACTGCCAGTCCTTCATGTTTAACTGCCACATAGGCATAGTCTCCACTCACACGGATGTCCAATGCTTGACCATACGTGTCTATGTAGACAGGAGTTCCTGGACTCGTGGGGTCT
Source organism: uncultured archaeon (assembly GCA_964345915.1). Taxonomy (GTDB): domain Archaea; phylum Asgardarchaeota; class Thorarchaeia; order Thorarchaeales; family Thorarchaeaceae; genus SMTZ1-83. The sequence continues at coordinate 7,810 of CAYFTD010000064.1, read as the reverse complement.
GAGATGTCGATCACTGCCACTGACTGATTGCATCCAACAAAGGCATAGTCCCCACTCACATAGACTCTCCATGCAAAACCAGTCGTGTCTATGTGGGCAATAGTCCCTGGACTCATGGGGTTCGAGATGTCGATCACTGCCAACCCATCATATGAATCTGCCACATATGCATAGTCCCCACTCACACAGACTCCACATGCGTAGCCAGGTGTGGTCATGTAAACGGTAGTCCCTGGACTCGTGGGGTCCGAGATGTCGATCACTCCCAGCCCTTCATATCCACCTGCCACATATGCATAGTCTCCACTCACATAGACATCATATGCGAACTTAACCGTGTGTTCGTAGACAGGAGTCCCTGGATTCGTGGGGTCCGAGATGTCAATCACTGCCAACGCAGATGAAACTGGCACATATGCATAGTCCCCACTCACATAGACGTCACATGCACGTCCAGCCGTGTTCATGTAGACAGGAGTCCCTGGATTCGTGGGGTCCGAGATGTCAATCACTGCCAACCCAGCAGGTCCATCTGCCACATAGGCATAGTCCCCACTCACATAGACTCCATGCGCACGTCCAACCGTGTCCATGTAGACAGGAGTCCCTGGACTCGTGGGGTCCGAGATGTCGATCACTGCCAGCCCTGTTTGATAATCTGCAACATAGACATAGTCTCCGCTCACATAGACGTCTCTTGCAAGACCAGTAGTGTCTTCGTAGTACACATCATTGGCATTAACGCTATTAGGCTCTTCAAATCTCTGCACATTCTGATTGACTGGACCCATAGCTGATAGAGAGGTTGATACGAAGAAGAGAGAAAGTACAAGACAACCAATCAGAAGCCTAGTGCCATGATTCACTTTATGCAATCCCTGAAACATTGTACGAACGCAGACCCGCCCATCAAAAGAGTTCGTTGCACATTCTCACAAGTTCAAGGATGTTATGGCCATCCAGGCTGCGAATACCTGCTCAATAACGCGCATAGAGCGTCTAAAAAGTCATTCTCCACTTCCAAATAACGAAGAGCACTACTAATTATTGGATTCAAGGCCCTCACGTTCTCTCGAGAGCCAAGGCCAGTGCACTCTTCCTTCGTTTATCTCAACAGATGAATGCCTAGACCAACAGCAATGTTAATATTCCAACCTGAAGGTGAAAGCGACGCACAAGCCGCCGTGGCTCAGTTGGTAGAGCGACAGCCTGTTAAGTTGTTGGTCGGAGGTTCGAGCCCTCCCGGCGGCGCCATACTTACTTTTCTGGAGCGTCCCACCAAACTCACGTACTGTCCTCGATAATCTGCCATAGGTCCTCTGGTTGCATATACTCTAGGGCATCACCCTGCATTACGTTCTGAATCTCTTTCATCAGAACGGTATTGACTGGCGTTTCCATGCCAATTCGCTCTCCTAGACGAATTATCTCACCTGTCAAGTAGTCGCTCTCGTCGGTGGACCCACGCACTAATGATTGATGAGTCGATGGATGCACCCGGGTGTCAGGTGGCAGCTGACTGAGAAATGGATTGAGCTTTGACTCATCCTTGATAAGGCCAATCCACATATCCAGGTCCCGGTAGTCGGCCTTGATTCCGGCGGCTTTCACAACGGCATATCCTTCACTCCACGCACTCTCTGTGATGAGCCGAAGATGCTTGTCCCTGAAACCGAATGGGAAGCTAAGACCCGTCAGTGCGAGAGGGATATTGATCAGGTTCAGGATGAGTTTTGTCCACAACTCCCCTTCGATATTGGTTGAAGAATGAGTTTCTATTGCTGAAGAAAGGTATTCTGAGACCCGCTTGATTCGGTCGGTGATTACTCCACTCAACTCACCGATTATGCAGTTGCCATCCCAGGTGTGCTCTACCTCTCCAGTTTTCAGGTAGCTCGCCATGAAACGAACAACACCCGGAATCACTCGCTCTTTCCCAATGATGGCAGACATGATTTCCGGATTCTGAACACCGTTCTGCAACGAAACAACGGGCGTGGAATCACCAAGATGGGGGGCAAATTCCTCTACAGCGTCCCTTGTGTCCTGGGTCTTCACTGTCAAGAACACAATATCTGCACCTTTCACAGTTTCGGGGGAAACAGACGCGGCAACATCCACAACGTATTCTTCGATGCCTAAAACTCTAAGTCCATTCTCGTTTATTGCATTCACATGATTGGGACGAGCGACCAACACTACATCTTGTCCAGCCCTGTGCAGTTTCGCTCCTAACACGCTACCTATAGCACCTGCACCGTATACAACAGACTTCATTCTTCCCACTCCCAAGTGGAGAGAAACGGCTGTTGAAATCCCTTTTGTAAAGCTGGAAGAGAGCCGGCGTTTCTTAGTCCCCTGTTGGAGTCACTGTGCTGCTCTCGATCATCAGTATTGACGTTCTTTCTGGTGCTCTGGTCCGGTGCATGACTCCTCTTGGTACGGTGATGCCGTGTTGTGGTCCTAGCTCGATGGTCCTGTCCTCTAAGTCAATGAGAAGCAGTCCTTCTACAACATAGAAAAACTCGTCCTCCAGGTCATGTTTGTGCCAATGAAACTCTCCTTCAATGACGCCAAGTCTGACCACGCTGTCATTGACCTGACAAAGGGTCAGATTCTTCCAACGCTTCTTACATCTATCTATCAGTCCCGGGATATCATTGACCTCAAGTGAATCGAACTGGACTTCCGTGTCAATGTTATACTTGGATTCCGGATTCATGATTCTCTCTCCTAGATTGCCGCTCTCACTTTCGTAGACACTCCACAAGCTTGTCGACTATGTCAAATGACAGTTCAGGGTGCTTCTCACTGAAAGCATCGGTATAGACTGTGTTCGATGTGACGATTCTGCCACCGCTCTTTGATATCAGGTCGTCAAGAAGTTTCTCGCCCTTCTCCCTGATGGGTGTGACATGTAAGACCGCGAAGCCAACATCTGCGGCACCCTGAGCCCTGAGTAGGTCTGCTGCTTTGAGCAGAGTGGTTCCGCTCTTCGTGAGGTCATCCAGAACAATTACGTTTTTACCAGTCACATCCATTTCCCCATGCATCTCGATTGTGAAGGAGTCTGACCTTCGTTTGCTGAAACCAGGGAGGCCAAACCGTTTCTGTGCCCCCTCATCAGGTGCAGTCAGTACATACTCATCAAAGCCGAAACTGGTTGCGGCATACTCGATGATCTCCTGTGTGATGCTGATGACCTCATACTTGTCGCGTTGCACTAGTTCCTCCACCCAAGGGGTGTTCCTGTTTGCGATTGGCTCAACAAGCCAGAGTCTGTCACATTGTTCAGCTATGTTTCTCATGGCACATCGGCTGGAAACAGCTTCTCCGGTACTGAAGGCCTTGTCTTGGAGGGCAAATGGCTGGAGAGTCAGTACGACATCAATCTGACTCGGCGGATTCAGGGATTTGGTTCTGTACTGTTTATGTCCTATTTTCTCGACGTCGACTGGGTCTTTGAGGAGGTCTAGAAGGAGCAGGAGCTCTTGGACGCGGTCTGAGGTTGTATAGAACTCCCTCGAGGCGGGTGATGATCCGGTGCAACTCTGAATGACTACAACTCTCTGGTCTGCTAGCTCTTCGACCTCTGCAATCCGTACATAGAGGTCTGTATTTGGAAAGAATCGTATTCCATCGAAGTTGGATGCGGAAGAGAAAACTTGGAAACCTAGCTTCTCAAACCGATGTTTCAGATGCTCAGCACCGCTTGCGAGAACGACCTTGAATTCGCTCATTCTGCCTCGCAGCGTAATGAGCAGAACGACGCTTTAAGTCGGTTGTGGCCAGTCTGTTACGACTCAAAACTGTGTTCATATTCATCTGGAGCTATAAGGCCAGAAAGCATAGACTCGTTCTCTCCTAGCATCGTGTCTTTGCTTCGCAGCCGCCCTTGCTTCTTGTATCTCCTTTGCCTTCTCTTCTAGGATTCCGTCCAGAGTGGTTTCAAGATCATTTCGCGACACAGAGATTCGGATTGATTCATCCACGGATACGATGACATCACATGGCACTATTACGTCGACATCGTCTTTCAGCCCGACGGCCTCAAGCTTCTCCTCAATGAATCCTCCTCCGGCTATGATTGAAGCGCAGCCGTCAACATCAAAGTCCACATCAGTTGCTCGGCCGACTATGACGTCATCTTTGTCGATGATGTCTAGCTTCTTAATCTCTGAGAAACGAATCTCGTCGTCTGGAATCGCATCTTTGTCCATGGTTGTCGAAAGACGGTTTGCGGTTGTTTTGAGGTGTATATGCTTGTCCACCTTGCTAATGGCAGATGAGTCGAACACAGGGTTTCGATCAGGCCTCAGTCTGAGGGTTTCAAGGACCTCCTCCCAAACGGGTCCAGCTAGGATGATGTGGGAAAACTTGAGTTCTCCATCAAAAGTGAATGTCATTTCATCGATTCGCCCAATCTTCTTGCCGGCCGAGTCCATGACATCCATCTTTTTCAGTTCGTTGCAGCAATAAGGTCTAGTAATCTCCATCTTCTCACCCAAGAAACTATGCTTATCCCATATTGCTCCGATTATGTGATTATATTGCTATGGATTGGGCAATTCTGAGAATCTATGTCATTGAAGACCAACTCTTCATGCCACATGAGCCGGTCCCACTAATCTCGTTCTCGTTTCAAGTCTTCTCTTTTCCCGTTTCTTCTACTGTTCTCCTAGAAACCTTGTAGACAACCTGGTGTTGGTAGCTGGAACAACCAAGAGTCATACTATCGCCACCGTCATCAAAGAAGGAGAAAGTGCCTCCTGATTGCATCGAAAGCAACCAAGGGTATAGGATATGGAAAGAGTTGGGGCACATCCTTCCCCGGTCTTCAGGATAGTTGAAGACGTCTCCGACCTTCTGTCCGATGGAACACTCTCCAGTTCCAAGAATATCGACAATCTCTATAGTGATTTCAATCTCCGACAAGGTCCACACAACCTTCTGTTCTTAGGGGGACTTCATGCTCCCTCAAAACATCAACAAGCAGATGCAAGTCTTCTGCCTCTGATGCTCAATTAGAAGTAATCGGCGCACGCAATAAAGGTAAGCTTCGTCATTGGTTTCAAAATCGGATGTTATTGAGGGTAATTTCCAGGTTCTCGTGATGCTCAGAAGGGCGGGATATGTTACGAATAGACTGATAATAGACTTCAATCCAGCCCTATCGACTATTGATGAGCCACAAGGGTTCCGAATGGGGACCAATGACAGTATGGTGCCCCATAATTCCTGAGGAGAACCTTCTAGAACTATCCAGACATCGGAAGGGCCTGCGTATGATCACCAACGCGTACTACGATTGGTGTGCGTCTATGAGACCAAAGACGCTTGATGGAATCACCATTGGAGTTCTCCTTGACCGAATTCGTATGCTCATGATGAACATGGGTATAGCTGTTGGACAAGACCGAGAACTTGCTGAGAAAGTCCAGAAGATTGTTTCACAGAAGCTGCGGACAGGGGCACTGCGTCTTGTTTCGGAAGTATCGGCAGAATCGGCTGAGAAGAGAGCGATCAAGAAGACACTGGCACTCTTCTTTGCACGCGTCAAGTTCACACGTGATATTGACCCGTTAGAGGAGATACGTGCCTCAATGCCAGATCTTACTGTTCTCAAATCGGAGATTGCACAGGAGGAGCAGGGAACTCTGCCAGTCACAGGTGAAGCTGGGGAGTCCTCCGACTACAGTATTGTGGATTTGAAGCTTGGGCTGACCAAAGCTGTCATGGTTGAGAGCACGAATGTTGTAGTACGACTCTATACTCGACTTCTAAGCCCAGATCCGTGGGAGAATGACTAGTGACTCAATCGGTGCCAAAACACATGCGTCAATCGCGGACGACCTGACCTTCTTCCTTTCGAAACCGTACTTCTGACCTCTTGGTGACTTGCCAGTCTGTGTGGTGGAGAATCACCGTGATATCAGAATCACTCACCTCAAGCTCCATGAAACTCGCATCGCTGACTCCCGCCCAGCCTCCAGTAGAGCCAGAAACCGTTCCAGGGTTCAGGAAAAGCCGCCCTTCGTGAAGATCTATGGCGGCCTTGTGAGTATGACCATGAATTCCGACATCTGCCCTGATCTTGGCGGCAATCTCCCAGAGCTGCCGGATACTGCCTCGAGGTCTGAGTTGTGTGCCGTGCAGCAGCAGAATGCTGAAATCCTCAACGGTGACCTGTTCGTGGAAGTTGTATCCATGACCGTAGTCCATATTGCCTTGGACTATGTAGCACTTCGGCAATTCAGGCATCGCGCCTCTCATCTCGGTTTCTCGAACAAGATCACCTGTGACCAGACCAAGAGCATAGCTCGTGTTCTCGATATGAGCGTAGAACCCCTCCGGAATGGCATCTCGTCGTGATGGAATATGTGCATCGCCGAAAACGAGCACTCGCTTCAAGACTAGGCCTCCAGTACCGGCAGATTATTGCCTTGGAAATCGTGCTTCAGGCATCACTACGTGCCCCAGTGAGGTTCTCAAGTATCGTTTCATAGACTTCTTTCTTCTTGCCCTTGGACAACTTCGTCAAACGCTCAACAATCAGCTCGGGAGTGCTTCTTGCGAGGTGTCCAAACCTAGGCGTCCTGTCCACCACAAGCTCCAGTTGCTCATCAAGACCCTTTGCCTCGATTCCATCGATTCTGACAGGGATTTCTGTGACGTCCTTGATCTCACGTGCCATGTGACTGCAGATGACGGTGCAACTCCTCGTGTCACGCTGCAAGATCTCAATAAGGCCTGCGATCACATTGGCTGCACTGCCGGGCTCTGTAATCGCCTCAACTTCATCGAACAGTGCCAGCTTTGGCTTGTCCGACGTCACTATGTCTGCGAACTGTTTCAGGGTGGCTTCAAAGGCACCAGCACTCACTACGCCGCGACTCTTGTAGAAGAAATACACCTCCTCAAATGGAGGAAGATATGCTTTGTCGGCAGGGACCGGCAGGCCTGCTTGTGCCATCGTGACAATCTGAGCAAGTGTCTGAATTGTTGTTGTCTTTCCACCACTGTTGGCGCCAGAGAGGATTGCACAGTTCTCTCCATTTGTGCCGTCTGGCTGGAATGGTGTCTTCCCTATTGCGTAGTCTATGGGCTGGACCTTCCCATGCCTCCCCTTCAGCATACTCTCTGTAAGGGCAACGTTTCTTGCGCCTCGAACCCCAACGCCTGAGTACTCTGTAGAGATATCTGGAACACGAAGGTCATACTCAGCACCAAACAGACCTATTGCAAGGAAGAGATCGAACTCCAGAAGGGTCTGTACGGCTTCAGTCACCACAGGAGTGAGCTTATCGAGCTGAGTGGCTATCTTCTTGATCAGGCCAAACTGTCGGTCTGCGAAGAGCCGTCTCAATCTGTCCTCTAGGTCATTGATCTGTGTGGAAACCATCTTCACAGGGAGGGCAATCTCCTCGCTGACGACACCAGTGACCCAGTCAGCCTCTTTCATTGTGAGACCGAGCATCTCAACGAGTTTGTCTTCGCCCTTCTGTATAGTATTGGTGAAGGTTTCTACTATCTCTGCAGGCAGCATATTTCTCAGAGAGCTACCTTCCACGCCATCTATTTCTGCTGACTGTAGGATGGTGATTATCTGCTGGCCTCCTAGTGTCACTTCGCTCTTCGAGATCTTGTTCTTTATCTCCTCGTTGAGCCAGGCCTCGGTTTCAGCGATTGCAGTCGGGAATGCCTTTACAGCTCTTCTGTATCGGTCAAGTTCAGCATCGACATTCTCAGAGAGATCCCCTTCCTCGTCTAGATTCTTCAGGAGCTCTCCAACCTCCTTCAGACTATCGAT
>CAYFTD010000063.1:0-14789 GCA_964345915.1 uncultured archaeon | reverse complement strand
AGTTTCACCCTTCCCGAGCCCTGCGTCACCGCATTCCACAATGCAACTCGCGGACTGGCTTGGGCTTTGTCCAATCTCATTGGAATGTAATCCCTCCATTGGACGTGGTTTCCTTCTCCTGTCTGTTTCTGGTCGCATCGTTTCCAGTGACAGAGAGAGTCTTCTCAGTTCTTACCACGGCGGGGTCATTATCACCCTCCTTGATTCCGTCACCGAACTCAAGAAGGCTCATCTGAGCATGGTGAACAGCCGCGGACTCCCCAAGATGTGATGCATCACCCTTTGAGGAGAGTAAGGACTTCCTTTTAGAGGGGAGTCCCCTCTGCCGGGCCTTCGGGGCTGGAGCCCTTTCAGGATTGGCCCAACGCCCTAGTCCTTTGGCCTCATTCTTCAATGATGGAATGAGTATGATTAGGCGACGTGCTATGTTGAGAGCACCATTTCGGTCCGCATTCGTCTTGAATCCACAGGAACACACGAACAGAGACTGTTTCGGTCTGTGGCCTCTATGTCCACATTTCCAGCACTTTGTCGATGTCCATTGTTCAGGAACTGCCTGAAAGCGAGCCTTTGGCCCCTCTACTGTCCAACCTCTCTGAGCAAGCCCATGTTTCAGGCTCTCAGAGATTCTTGAGAACGACCAAGAATGAATCATGCTTCTGAATCCGCTTCCTGAACAGTTTCCTTTGCGTGCAGTTCCCCGGATACCTTTCACTCTTCCGAGTGCGACATAGAGAGTATACTCCCTAGAGAGTTCCTCAATGTAGTCAAGAAGCTCCTTGACGAGAACCCTGTCATACTCCTTTGCGACATTTCCTCTCCTTGTGCGAAGATGTTTCATTCTTCGAGTCACACTATTGTGACTAGCTCCGTTGCTTCTCCGGGTGTCTTGTTCGCTCTGAAGTCCAGCATAGAGTCTATCATACTTCTCCATCAGCTTTACCTTCTCTTTCTGATGGAAGTATATGGTTTCGGACACCTTCTTCTCGGTTAGTAGGGTCGTGCATGCCGCCTTCTTGACACCTAGATCGATTCCGAGAACGGCATCTGGAAGCTGATGGTCCTCTAAGAGAGGCGTAGGGATCCTTACTGCAAGCGTCGCCCACCATTTGCGGTTTCGGTCGGTAAAGATTTGAAGAGCCCTCACACTACCCCGATTGAGCTGGTTAGTGTGAAAGGGTGAGGTCTTCAGGGGCACCATTAGTCGGTCGTGCTTTCTCAGCCTAAATCGGGCTGAGTCCAAGGAGTCGCGGAGGTCTATCCACCATTTTGTGTGAGATTCATTCTTCTTCACAATCTTGAAACATTGCGGAAAGGTCCAACGAGGGATTCTCCTTGACCTAGTGTTAGCGCACGGTCGCGAAGCCTTGCGTCCTTTCTTACTCCGAAGCACCAAATAGCTATCGTACAGTGACGCAGCGGTTCGACGACAGTCGGCCAGTTCATTTGCAGAGGTTCGTGGAAATGAGATACCGGTGGAGAGAATTCTACATCTCAAGGATTTCAAATCTCAAGTTCGAAACTCACTCATGAGCCATGGGTACGGAGATTATGGTCCCGAATGCAGACTGAGCATGACAAAACAAGGTAGCGATCTCAGGATTGTAATATCTCAAACAGGGGGTCGAAGTCCATTGACATTTCTCGAGGTATCTTTGCGATTTGATAAGAACGACGACCTGGGGGATTTTCTGGACGAAACTCAGATTTGGTTGAATGAGGGAGAAGCGTCAGGATACAACATCGTGAACAAGACCGAGTTTCTGGATGAGGTCCAAACGCTGCTCGCCGGTTCAGAGGAGGGTCGAGACTCGGAACAAGATTCTCAGACACGAGTAGAAGAGGAAGCTGAACTCCAGAGGGTTATTGAGGAACTCAGAGAGGAGTCGGTAAATGACCCATATAAACGAGAAATGCTTGGAGGCTTCTTAATACAGCTTGCAGACCTGTATTCTGAAAAAGCGATGAGCGAAGAAGCCTTGACAAGTATTGGTGAGAGTATTGAAGTCATTGAGGGCACTATGAGCGCCGAAGTCTACTCTAGTGATACACGATCTTCGAAACGACTACTAGCAAGGGCTCTTGCTGTCAAGGCAAGGATTCTCATGACGACGGGCAATTCTCACTTCACTGATGATATGAAGCAGCTCTTGAGGAGCAAGCTCTCAGAAATCAAGAGTCAATTGAGTCATTTGCCCCTTGGATGGAAACTGTCTAGAGAAGAGCAACTAATCGTTGAGGAATTGGATGCTTTGATGTCTGAGATTGACAATCTGAGCTGACCAATAGAACCAATATGTACGGTCTTACCTTCCCGTCCATGGTATCTGCATGGCCTTGGCGCTGACAGTCATTCGCCGTTATTAGTGGATTCAGTCAATTGACAGCATTGGTAGATTCCCTTTGTCGTTGCTCGGCTCTCATGAGTTTGATGGGTCCGTACCAGTGTCGTAGTACAAGAATCAGCATGCAGACAGTTCCCAGAAGTGCAAAGGCCAAATCCACTACTAGATAATGCACGTTAATAAGAGTCACTCCCGCAGCGATGCCCCACCAAAGAATGGTAATTGCGGCACATATCAGGAAACCATACAAGTAGAATTCGCCACCAGGAGATGAGAACACATTCGCCGCAATCAAAAGCCCTCCGAGGATAAACGCGACTGCGAAAGTTTCTCCAAGCGAAGAAATGTACACACCATACACTATGTTCAACAGACCATAAAGCAGAATCAGCAACATCGCAGGAGTTTTGGGACCTCCCAGATAGAAAGGAATCTCATCGGTCTGTGGTTCCATACCCATGTCGTTAGTCATGATTCATACAACCTCCGAAACTAGCCACCTACTACTCGCTAGGTGATTAACAACTCCTAGAGTGAATGATGCTGTGAGAGAACTCCCAAAAAAGGATTATGAGTCTGACGAGCGATGAGAGGACTCACGAACCTGCGGCAGAGAATCCACAGTCCTCTATGTTACCATTACACCACACGGGCCATTGCTAGAAATGGTGGCGAAGAAACGCTCGAGAACTTCGGCTTATTAGGTTATCCGTCCGATGCACTGCAAGTACCATAGAAAGTGCAGACTACTCAATGTAGAACTCGCTAACTAGATGAGTTATTACTTGCTTCGTGCATTACTTTCACACTGTGGAGTCAGAGCGGATTCATGGAAGTGTGCTATGATGGGAGAATCGGAGCTGAACAGAGAGAAGCTAGAACAGATGTTCAGAGAAGGTGGATTTGACGATTTCAAATGGATAGACGCTGGAAAGATCGTTGTGGCCCAGTGGGTCCGAATGAAATGCATGTATGGATGTTCAAATTACGGCATGGGTGCATGTTGTCCTCCCAACGTGCCGTCAGTTTCGGACTGTGAACGTTTCTTCAAAGAGTACAAACAGGCCGCAATCTTTCACTTTGAAGAGCAAATGGAGGATCCAGAAGACCGTCACCAATGGAGCAAAGAGATTAACCTAAAGCTGCTGGACCTTGAGAAGGAAGTCTTCCTTAGCGGTCATGAAAAGACGTTTCTCCTCTTCATGGACAGTTGTGAGATATGCGAAGAGTGCACTGGAGATAGGGAATCATGCAAGCATCCAAAGCTTGCTCGACCGCCTCCTGAGGCGCTGGCCGTTGATGTCTTTAGCACAGTGAAACAAATAGACTATCCCATCGAAGTCTTAAAGGACTACTCAGAAGCAATGAATCGATATGCCTTCTTGCTGATCAAATAGCATATCTCTGGCACCGAGAGCCTTCCACTGATGGGAACAAATACGAGAGGTCTAGTGACCGATATACTATGTCTGATGCTTCGATCAGGCACAACACTTCTCCTTACAGACACTGATTAATAGCCATGATGTCAGTCGCAGTCGGAGCTCCGAAGAATGAAGCAGCTAGCAGATGGCATGTATAGACTACAGGCGGAAGGTGCAATGGTAGTGTTCGCTGAGGCGAAGAGGCTTGAAGGCGAAGGAAAGAGCATCCTGCACTTCGAGATAGGCCAGCCAGACTTTCCCACACCAGAACACATCAAGAAGGCAGGAATTGAAGCAATTGATAGCGACTTCACTGAATATGCGCCAGCACGTGGCATACCAGAGCTGAAGGCTGCAATTCGAGATGAGATTGAGGCTACTCGCGGGTACGGTCCAACTGCCAATCAGATACTCGTGCTGCCTGGTGCTAAGCCCGGCATATTCCTCACAATGATGAGCACCTGTAATCCAGGAGATGAGGTCATCTATCCGGACCCTGGATTCCCAACGTATGGGTATGTTTGTCAATACATGGGGGCCAACCCCGTACCTATCCAAGTGAGAGAGGAGAACAAGTTTCGTTTGAACCCTGAGAGCATAGCGGCCCAGATCAGCCCAAGGACTAAGCTGGTTATACTGAATTCTCCTCAGAATCCGACTGGAGGTGTCATGACAAAGGAAGAACTTCGGGACGTTGCAGAGATGGCAGAGGAGAATGACTGTTACATTGCTTCTGATGAGATCTACTCCAAGATTGTGTACGACCAAGATTTCCATTCAGTCACGGTTCACGACGAGGCAAGAGAACGCTCGGTTCTCGTGGATGGATTCTCGAAATCGTTCTCAATGACGGGTTGGAGATTAGGTTACTTGGTGGCTCCCGAGCCATTGATTGACAAGATCTCCATTCTGATGATGAATGCGATCACTTGTACTGCCACTTTTGTCCAGAAGGCGGGGGTTGCAGCATTGAGAGAGAGCCAGGAGTGCGTGAGTGAAATGGTGAAGACATTCCATGCACGACGTGATGCTATCGTCGAGGGACTCGACAAGATTCCCGGGTTCTCTTGCTCAACTCCAGAAGGTGCTTTCTATGCGTGGCCAAACATCAAAGGAACAGGAATGACATCTCAAGATCTAGCACACTTCCTTCTTCATGAAGCAGGTGTTGCTTGTTTGCCAGGTTCAGCCTTTGGAGATGGTGGGGAGGGCTATTTGCGCTTCTCATTCGCGACTTCAATAGAAGTCATTCAGAGGGCAGTAGAGAGGATTCAGAAAGTGATGGAACAGAAATGCTGACATCAATCAGAGTTAGGTGGCTGCATCTGGTCAGGTAGATTCGCATGGCATCATAACGGTTAACACTCATTGTGAGCATTTCGACGAGGGAATATTCTCGGGGCCATGAACATGTTCGAAGAACAGGGAATGGACAGACAAGCTGTAATTGATCAATTCAGCACGCTTCTAGAAAGCGACTCAACCTACTTCTGGGGTCACCCGGTAGCATCCATGTCCACAATACCTCACTCGCTGAGCGCAGAAGTATTCTCAAGGACTCTCGAAAGGACGGCGGGCCGACTGCACACTTTCAAAGGATCCGCGGATGTTGAGCAAGAAGTCATTCAGATGCTTGGAGATCTTCTTCAATGCAACAGTCCGTACGGGACCACAACTTCGGGCGGAACAGAGTCGAACTTGCTGGCAATGCTTGCAGCACGTGAAACTAGAAAGAAGAAAGTCAAGAGACCAGAGGTCATCGTTCCAAGCACAGGTCATTCTTCCTTGGAGAAGGCTGCGTGGCTTCTTGGTGTGAAGTTGACTAAGACAAGAGTAGACAAGCAGTATAGGGCCACTCCAAGGGCAATCGAGAAGGCAATCACGAAGAACACAATCGGCGTCTTTGCCACTGCAGGAACGACCTACTTGGGACAGATAGACCCGATGGAGGAAATTGGTGAGATTGTCCAAGAACGTAGGATACCATTACACGTGGATGCGGCTTTCGGCGGTTTCGTGATCCCGTTTCTCCGGGAGCTCGGATGGCGTTCCTACCCCTTTGACTTCGAGGTCAAGGGTGTCACCAGCATCAGTATTGACCCCCACAAGATGGGGCTTGCACCGATACCTGCAGGTTGTGTAATCTTCAGGTACAAGAAGCATCTCAGGGCAGTGACGAAGAAGATTCCATATCTTCGAGGAGCAAGCGCCACTCAAGCATCAATCCTAGGTACTAGACCCTTTGCGTCCATTCTTGCCACTTGGGCTATCATGAAACACCTCGGAAAAGCCGGATACAGAAAGATGGTTCGACAATGCATGGAGCGAACTATACTCGCGAAGGAGAGAGTGGAAGATAATCCGATGCTGAGCCTCGCGATCGACCCGGTCATGAACGTCCTCGGCATCAAGAGCAAGGAAGTTCCCCTGGATATCGTTGTCAAAGAAATGGGGAAGAAAGGATGGCGCCTGGTGACCTCTCCAGCCCCTCCGTCAATGAGAGTCGTTGTGATGCCTCATGTTTCTACGGGAGCTCTGAATGCCTTCTTTAACGACCTAGACGTTGTGTCGACAACAATCCCTGCAGACTAGGCAGGAGTGCCTATTGACTCTCTGAGACTGGTAATCTCTTCCTCAAGGTCTTCCATGCGTTTGGACATGTCCATCACGACCTGAAGCAGCATAGAGATCAGATATCCGTAATTTACGGAGTATCCCTTCTCTCTTTCAATGATGTTTGCCTCCTCAAGCCTCCGTGCAATGTTCGTGATTGACTGCTTCGACACCTTTCTCTCTTTCACTTGGCGATCGACGACCTCTCGCACCTCTCCAGGACCCAATGGACTCCCTTTGAGAGGGCTGAGAAGACATTGAAGCATGACAAGACCTGCACTCATACGTGGGTTCAGCAGCTTTGCAAAAGTCCGGTTCAGTTCAGCCTTCAACCTATCTTGCCCCCGTAGTTTGGATGACTAGCAGCAGTACACGTTTCATTCATGAAAAAGCTTCCTGCAATGCCAGAAATCTTACAAGTGACCTAGAAGCAATGTCCTGGCCGAGATGCGTTTACTAGGTAGTTCGCTTGTTATCATGTGGATTCATGTTTCAGGTCAAAACAGTGAAAAGACACGAGATTATTCTCGGTCGTGTGAGTCTGTGAGTTGACTGATGGTTCAGATAGAGTTGTGTTCGTGCCAGTAATCCATACTGATACAGAGAGTGTGGAACGTGCGAGAGAAACTGTAAGAGATTTGAAGCCCGAGGTGGTGGCTGTTGAACTCGATCACGAGAGATATCGACAGCTCATGGATCCGGACGAGAATATGGAGAACTGGATACCACCGCCTACCGGGGACGTGGTTCAAAATCTGATGCAACATATGGCATCCCTTGAAAAGAGGCTTGGTGAAACCACGGGGGCAGCTATTGGAACAGACATGCTTGCGGCTATCGAGGAAGGACGTAATATCGGTGCGAAGATTGCCCTCGTTGACAGACCGATTCAAGCAACCATGCAGGCCATCATGAAGGTCCCACTTGACGAGATATACGGTCTCATGAACTTCGTGCCTGATGCGACAAAGGGCGTCAGCGAGGGGAACGGAACAGAGATCCTCAGTATGCTGAAGCAGGAGGGAGCAATTGATGACTTTATGACTCAATTCGAGTCCGAGTTCCCCGGTCTTGCAGATGCGTTGGTTCACCAAAGAGACCTCTATGTAGCTCGAGCCCTTCATACCATCCTGAATGATGTGGAAGGAAAGATAGTCGTCGTGCTGGGCGCAGGACACGTGGACGGTGTCAAGTCAAATCTGGCAGATTTGCTTGAGAAAGATCAGAATACCTAGAGCCCCATGGCTAAGATCAGCTCATCAAGACCTTGACCAGTCTTTGAACTCAGCTTGAGCACGGGGATTCGAGCATCAACCTCACGAACGTCTTGAACAAGCGAATCGGCGTCGAATCCAATCGCCTTGGCAAGGTCAATCTTGTTTATCACAACCATGTCTGCTCTCTTTATTGTCAGAGGGTGTTTTCGCACCATATAGGGTCCTTCTGTGACGCTGACCAAGACTATCTTCTTCTCCACTCCAAGAGAGTATCCAGCAGGGCAGATCAGGTTTCCAACATTCTCGATCAAGAGTATGTTGTACTCGGTTAGGTCGATATCTGCGAGTGCTACCTTGAGCATTCTGGCATCCAAGTGACAGGCGGTGCCGGTGTTGATTTGAACGGTATCTACACTATGGGCAGCAACTCGATCTGCATCAATCCTAGTGGCCAGGTCTCCGGCCACCATCAGAATCCTATATCTATCCTTCAACTTCTCACATAGGGACTCTATGAGCTGAGTCTTCCCAGTGCCGACCGACCCCATAATGTCGAAAGCTCGAATGCCATTACGACTGAAGACCTCAGCGTTCTGAGCTGCAGCCTCTTCATTGGCTCCGAAGAGGTCCTTATGGATGTCTATTGACACGGTTCGTTCTGTCATTGATGCTCATTCTCACTCTGTAGGTCTTGATGAGTCATTTCCGGATATAGATAATGTCCGACTAACGGTCGAACTAGTAACTTCTCAACCAGCAATGCTACAAAAGCCCATAGGAATGCCTGCAGCATGTCAATGGTTGCGTAAAGGAGGGTGATCTCGATGGATTCGGTCACTGCGGCGAATATTGTCATGCTCGGTAGGAAACCCCCAATAATCCCGCCGCCAAGCACTACCAAGGCCACATATGTGATGCTATTTCGGTCCGGTTTCAGATGAATGGCATATCCAGTTCCGACTCCCAGACAAACGTTGCCGATCATTGGTAGCAATGGTGGTTCTCCTCCAGCAACGGCACCCCCAAGTCCGACTATGACACCAACAAGTGCTCCACCTGGCAGACCTCCAATGACTCCTCCCAACTCCGAGAAGAGGAAACCTGGCGTAAGATCGAGAAGACCTGGTATCACAGGGAGTCTGACAAACATCCTCACAACAACACCGAGAGCGGCCAGCATGGCGAGAGTCGTCAATGCTACCGTGTTTCTTTGTAGTGGAATTGAGCTCATTACTGACTCACTCGATTATTGCCAATCAGATTGGAGGGTCCGGCCATGGTTCCAACAAGAACCTTCTGGTTTCGTCGTACCATTGTTCGAGTCTGGCTAGGATTTCCTGTCTGACTTCCTCGGTGGAAATGGCTCTGTAGACGTAGTAATATCCGCCTCTATCAAAGGTGCGTTCTTCGGTGTCGATGAGGCCCATCTTCTTGAGTTTCTTGAGAACGCGTTGAACTGTGCTGCGATCACGACCAATCCGATTGGCGATATTCTTCACAGTCTTGGGACCTGAAATCAGAGCGAAGTACGCATCGATCTCTGTGCTCCTAAGCCCAAACGCGCAGCACAAGAGGTCGGAGGGTTTGTCAAACCCTTTGCTGAAGAGGTTTGCCAGAGGCTCACGAGAACTCATTTTGACTCGCATCAGAGTTCCATTGATGTCACATAAGGGTTGTGCAGTAGCGTGCACAATCGCCATTGCCCGATAATACTTCGGTTCAAAAGACACTAGGTTGAGTAAATCCAGGGTGCTAATCTGAGATGGACTTCAGACCGGCGAAAGATGACATGAGCTCTGATCCTTGGACACGACACGAAACTGAGCCGGCATACCTTCGACCCATAAACCTTGCACCACTCAAAGGAATCATCGAATCAGACCCTGTCCGCTCAAGAGTCTTGAAAGTCCTCATTGAGGACGGATCATGGGTTAGCACTGGAGATCTTCTTAGAGCCGCACGTCAAGAGAGACCTATTGTGGGAGCCGTGACAGTGGGAACGATGCTCCACGGTCTAAACAATCTCGTGGCCTCAAAGCTGATACTTAGCAGGACCTCTCTAAACTCCGGTATTGAATGGGCTGAGTGGCGTATTAATCCAGATTGGATCAGACCCACACGCAAGCTGCTACAGATGCTGAGGAGGCCAAAGTTCGAGAAAGCAGTTGTCAAGAAGAAGGCGTCTGACAAGCAGACGGTTATCGGCGAGCACGAAACTCCATCTACTCAAAGATGAGTAGTTAGCATGGTTTGAGTAGACTTATTAGGGTTGTACAGGCGCAAGAGTACATGCGGAACCCGACCAATGAGGAGACTCGAGCCATCGTGGTCACGACTGACGACGAAGATCAAAAAACTAGTTGGCGGCTATCAGACGTTTCAATGTCAAGTGAGGGATCAAAGATGGTCGCTCTCGCAGCCATCATGGCGGCTCTGTCTATGGCTGTGTCCCCGGTGGCCGCCGTAGTTCCGAGGATTCCTGGATGGGACATCGCGCTGTTTGATCCCTCCTCTTTCTTTTGGATCATAGCCTTCTTGGTCGGGGGAATTTGGGTTGGTCTAGTCAGTGTTGTGGCAGGCACGATAGGGTTGTTCTTCTTTGACCCGTCGGTGGTAGGGCCATTCTTCAAGCTAGAGGCAACGCTCCCTATGATTGTCATTCCTTGGCTGTTTGTGCATTATCGCGGACGTGAGAAAGGCGGGGATTATTTGGCTTCGTGGAAGGCGTATTTCGGTGCTATGGTCATAGGCGCAGTCATCAGAGCGATGATAATGGTGCCAACAAACCTTGTTGCAGTACCTCTACTCTTTCCATTAGCACCCTTTTCACCAGACTTCATCATCGCCTTTACCCTCGTGATCAATGTTTCCCAGAGCTTCTGGGATGCGATAGTGCCGTTCATTGTAGTCCATACGAGTCCCATTTTCAACCGCTTTGGCATGTGGTGAGTCGCCTACTAGATGAGTCGTGGAATGAAGGGGACCCTAGAAATCGCTATATGTGACAGTCCGTATCTTAGCTCGAACTAGCCGCTTTAGGATGATTCACGATGCGCCGCTGTGAGTTCTGCGACAGTCCGGTTCCAGCTGATGCCACGATATGTCCGGTCTGCAAGGAAGAGATTGCTGAGGAAATGCTAGAGAGAATCCTTCCCATGCTCAAGAGACCGGATGCTCCGGACGTCCGCGAGATGGGAGTGATTCAAAGACTTTGGGGAGTCATTCGTCGACCAGCGGCTGCATTCAGAGATATCGGTCAAAAGCCTGATGCAGTAGGACCCCTCCTCGTCATAGTGGCCAATGCTCTCGTTCTACTGGGATTCTTTTTGGCGATATCTTCAAAGTTCACTGTCAACGTAGTTGTAAATGCAACATCTGGACAGACCGCTCGCTTGAGTATTCTTACAAGTCCAGTCGGAGTGCCGGTCTTCTTGGCCTCTTTAGCAACATTGCTCCCGAACATTATGCTGGGCCTCGTATATCTCGTGGTCGGAGGCGCCTTCGCTCACCTCGCATTCAAAATCACAGGGGGCACAGGAAGGAGGGGGAAGACCTTCTCAATCATCGGCTATAGCATGCTCCCCGTGGTCATTTTCAGAGTAATAGGCATACTAGTGATCTTAGCGACAATGCCCTCTTTTCCTGTAGACCTTGCGTCTCAACATTCGCTAGTGATTGATCAAGTATTTCTGGCTGAGCAATGGGTGACAATCGATTACCTGACAATAGCTGCTTTCTTTTGGACTGGGTTCTTGTTGATATTCGGAATTCGGGAAGGGCATGACACCTCCACACAGTGGGCGACTTTGGTATCCATAGCCTGTATGATTGTACTAGTATGGACGTTCTTGCAGGTTCACTAGAAAAGGAAGAAGACCTCATAGAACGGAATGATTACGAAGGTAATGATACCGACCAAAGCACCAATCTTGTCAAGAGTGCTACCTATCAAGAGTCGTTTCGCATCACTTGGTCCAGTCAAAGGAGCGATAGCCGCACCCAATACAACTGCAGAACCCAGATTCAACAGAGGCCAGAGATCCCAGCTTGCAAAACCGAGAATCCAGACTAGCATGTAGCATGTCACTCCGATTAGATTCAGAATTGCCGCGACGAGTGCAGCCGCCCGATAGCCGTAGACTCTAGCAATCGTTCTTACATCTCTTAGTTTGTCGCCCTCAACATCCTCTGCACCCTTGATTGTTTCGCGTGCTTGGAGAATCATGAATGCTGTCACAAAGAAGAGCCAGATGGGAAGTGGGATGTTGAAGGGAGATCCGATAGCCTCACCGTATACCACTGCTCCGTAGATTACTCCGAAAGCGAAAGAGAATGCCACCATGAAGTTGCCTGCTAGACCGAACGTCTTGACCTTTGCAGCATATGCATAGCCAGCGACAATGAACACGAATACTATCAGCGTTCCAACGAGCCCAAATGGTTTGGTCACGAAGGCAAGTATCACACCTAGTACGCTGAGGAATGCAACATAGTACCACGCTTGCTTCACTGTCATCCGACCGCTAGGAAGTGCCCGATGTGGGCGGTTGATCTTGTCCACCTCTATGTCGAAAATGTCATTGACAACATTGCCTCCAGCAGCTATCATGAAGTAGGCAAAGAACCCAAAGACAAACTGGGGTGTGTATGCCAAGATGTCAGTTCCAACTGGATTCATTTTGTAGGCCATTGCCACGCCAGCAATGACTGTAAGGCCCCCAATTATGAGATTCTGTAATCGGAGAATCGATAGGAATGCCTTGGGATCTGTCTTTTGCGGAGCTTCAGTCTTAGGCTGGGCTGGTTCAGACATGCTTCCTTCCTCTCCATGCCATCGAAGGCCGTCTGCGATTAAAGACTTCCGTTGGTCCCGAGCTCACCCAATGACTCATATTCCGAAGGGCTGCCTACCTGCAAGATGGCTGTAATTAAAGGCCCTAGTTTCTCATGCGAAACCTCGACCAGACGGATGAACGATGGTACTGGGAAAGACACGGTTTGGACCTGCAGGATATCCTGAGGCGGCAAAAAACAAGCTCACCAGTGTGTTTCAGATTCTAAATGAGGCGCATTTGAATGCGCTTGAATATGCTGCGGTCTACGGACTCAGGCTAGGGGAATCAAGAGCAAGAGAGATTGGAGAATTGGCCGGTAAGCATGACATCCATATGAGTATGCATGCGGCCTACTACGTCAGCCTCGCATCTAGAGATGACGATGTACGTGAGAGGTCGAAGAATCGCCTCATCAAGGCGCTTCATTTTGCACCACTTATGGGTGTGAAACGAATCGTGTTTCATGCCGGTGGATATAGTGGGTTGAATCCCAAAGAAGCATACAAGGTAGTAAGGGATGCCGTTCTGGAAGTTTGGGAGAAGGCTGGGCATTTGGGAGAGGGTGCAATTCTCTCACCGGAAACTGCCGGAAAGCTAGGCGCATTCGGGTCTATCGACGAACTCGTGAAGCTTTGCAGCGAAACTGAGGGAACTCTTCCAACGATTGATTGGGCCCACCTGTACGCCCGGAACCAAGGAGATACGAATGACAAAGACAGCTATCTCAGAGTCTTGGAGAGATTTGAGGGTGCGTTAGGAAGACGGTTTGTTGATAGCATGCATTTCCACATCAGCGGGATAAAATACACTCTCAGAGGCGAGGAGTCACACAAGCCTTTGGGAGGAGGATGGGGTCCAGACATAGTGCCTCTCGTGAAAACAGTGATTGAAGTCGGCTACAAGCCCACCTTCATATCTGAAACACCTAATCCTCTAAGAGGGGCTCTCTATGCAAAAGCTCTCTATGATGAGCTGGAGAAGATGAAAGAATGACAGACTACGCGTTTATCCTAGGAAAGAACTGGCTGCTCAGCCTAGCCGAACTTGTCGTGTATCTTCAAGACAGAGGGATAGCTGACAAGGTGAAGGACTATTCGCATACTTCTGTTGTAATAGAAGCTGATCAGAAGCTGGACGACGGGCAACTTGTGGACATTCAGAGTGCCCTTGGTGGCTGCTTCAAAACAGGTCGAGTCCTATCAGTATATGATCGTGATCTGGTAGAGAAAGCATTTCCAGCACGAGGTAGGATAGACAAAGCCTCCAGGAAGATGCTGCAGGAAGTTCCTTGGATAGATAGAGTGTGGCATCGTCCTCGAGGCGCCCGAATCAGGTTCGGAATTAGCACTTATCCTCTGATGAACAAGCAGACGACTGTGGAACTAAAGAAGTTTACACTGGGAATGGACGAGTGGGTGAAGAAGAAGCTAATTGAACGTGGAGCAAGAAGAGCGAACTACTATGCGTACGAGGGCCCAGACAAACGCGACCCAAAGAGACCCAGTGTGGCTCTTTGGCCGAAGACCATAGCAAGACGGGGACTATTGAGTCCGCCAAACGCAGAGATACTTGCTCTGCTAACGGAGAAATCCGTGTACTTGGCGAAGACAGTGGCCGTCTACGATTCTCAGCTCCAGCAGTACAGAGATGAGGCTCGACCATACATCTCTGCTGAGATTAGCACAAGTCCAAAGATGTGCAGAACGTTGCTCAACTTGGCCGGAGCCAGAGCCGGAGATACTGTGCTTGATCCCTTTTGCGGTAGTGGAACTCTGCTTATGGAAGCAGCGATGCTTGGGATGAAGTGTATTGGGTTAGACATCAGCGGCGAAGCAGTAGAGGGAGCGCGCTCGAACATGAAGTGGTTGGGGTCTAATCTGGGTGAGTGGATTGACTTCAGAATCCTAAGAGGAGACGCTCGTGAGATTTCAAGCATCGTTGATGGGGAAGTCGACGCCATTGCATTCGAGCCAGAGCTCGGACCAGTCTATAACGAACCTCCCAGCATGGAGGAGGCGAAGAGCACCATCATGAACCTCACAGAGCTCTACAGAGATGTTCTGCAGAGTGCAGAATCTTGCCTCCGCTCGCAAGGAAGAATCGGAATGACTCTGCCTGTCATCAATACCACTGATGGGCAGCTGTCAGTAGATGTTGAAGCGTTGACAGATGGAACAAGCTTTGAAGTACTCAAGCTGTTGCATGGTAGCGCGTTTGTAGACTATGTGCCAAGAGCTCAACGCTTGGCTGTGGTCACAGATCGTACAACACTTCCTGAGAGAAAGAGGGGGCAGATTGTACAGCGGGCAGTGTTGATGCTTGGAAGGGTCTAGAATAGATGCCTGACAACATCAT
>CAYFTD010000062.1:0-3365 GCA_964345915.1 uncultured archaeon | reverse complement strand
CCCTCTTCGAATAGTTCCATCACGAAGGCCATTGTGGTGCCTAGGCTGATAGTATCTATGCCATACGCATCCGCGTAGAAGTTTATCTCTGCAACCCAGTGAGGATCAAAGACTCCGATGTTTGAGCCGCACCCGGCGACAGTTTCGTATTCCGGACCGTCCACTTCGACCTTTTTGTCCTTGAAGGCGCCTGTCTTGGGAACGAATCCTTCAATGCAGTGCGAGCAGTTGATCGCACAAGGACGCCAACAACCATCCCATCCCTTGCCAGTGTTTGTGTAAATCTTCTCCCAGACGTTTCCAAATAGCTTCTTGGCCTCGGGGTCACTGCCGGCTCTAAAGTTCCGAACTGGGAGTAGGTCGAACTCATTCATAATAGAGGGAAGATGGTTTGTGCCAATCACTCTCATTTGATTCTGCTTTGGATCGAGTTCTCTGATCTCATCTGAATGTTCCCGACCCACTTTCCTGACAGCGTCAATATCATATGGTCCATTCATCTCAAGTGTAATCTTCTCCTTCTTCGCGACCAGTGCCTTGACCTTCTTGTTTCTGAAGACTGTTCCAGTTCCGCCCCTTCCTGCTTGCTTGTACCGAGGCAGACCTCGTCGCATATCCCACCATGAGAAGTTCAGGCAGCCCATGTAGGCATGCTCTGCACCTGGACCCGCTGTAACAACGGAGATGTCCCTTCCTTCTTTCGCGCTATGTCGTTCCGTCAAGACCCGGGTTATCTCGTAAGCGGTATCAGGAAGGTCTGAAGCCTCGTGAATCTCAATCTTGCCAATATCTCCATCAATCATCACATAGACATCATTCTCTGCCTTGCCCCTAATCTCAAGCGCATCAAAACCAGAGAACTTCAGATTCGGTCCGAAGTACCCACCTACGTTACTGTCTATGGGGATACCTGTTTCTGGTGAGATTGTTGTGACGATTGATTTGCCAGCACCAGGATACTGCGTTACGCCGCCCAACGGACCGGTTGCAATGCATAAAGCATTCTCAGGGTCATCCCATCTAACTATTCGATCCTTTGGAAGTGCATTCCACATAAGCCACAGGTCAAAGCCCTTTCCACCTGTGAAGGTCTCCTTCATCCTATCATCGACGGGCCTCATCTCAATTGAGTTATCTGTTAGGTCTATGTGAAGAGTCTGGTTCGCATAGCCTCTCTCAATCTTGGGCACGTCGTACTTCAGTTCTTTCAGCATCGGACCATTCTCCATCCCTACTTTGGAGCAGACTCTTTGCCCGTTCCCAAGGACTCCGCTGAAGGGTCCGCTATTATCCGACATTTGAGTGTTGCCTTAGGTCGTATTGAAGAGCAGAGTCAATACCACTCCGCACACAAAGAGTTAAAACAGCATCAACTTCGGGCCATGCCGCGTGGAACGGTGTTTAAGATAGACATCGGGCACGCACCTGTCTTGAGTCCAAGTTCGAAGTTGGGGTGTCCACATGAACCATTACATGACCATCCTGGAGTCAACCCTCACCGATGCGAATCTACGGAAGCTACTCACCATTCCAAACAAGCGTGTGCACGAGTTTATAGCAGATGCGATCGAGCTCTGTGAGCCGATGAAGGTCTTCATTTGTGATGACAGCAGGATGGATGTAGAATACATCCGAAGAACCGCAATTGCAAGAGGAGAAGAGACGACTCTGGCAATCCCAACTCATACTGTCCACTTTGACGGACTACATGACCAGGCCCGCGACAAGGAGAAGACAATGTATCTCGTTCCGAAGGGCGAATCACTCGGAGACCAGCTACTTCAGATGGATCGAGAGGGAGGAATCAAACTTGTTAAAGAACGGATGAAAGGGAGCATGGAAAACAAGAAGATGGTCGTCCGGTTCTTCTCTCTTGGTCCTCGTGACTCGGAGTTTTCAATCCCATGTGTTCAAATCACAGACTCCTTCTATGTGGCCCACAGCGAAGACCTTCTCTATCGACGTGGCTACGACTATTTCAGGAGGCTCCCGTCAGATGCGGAGATACTCTGGATGCTTCACTCCTCAGGCAAACTCATGCACTCTGTGAGTACCAACTGGAAACGACGCGGAGTCTCTATAGACTACAAGGAGAACACTGTGTACAGCTACAACACACAGTACGCTGGAAACACAATTGGTCTCAAGAAGCTGGCTCTGCGGCTTGCGATAAGGAAGGCGGACCGAGAAGGCTGGTTAGCTGAGCACATGTTCCTGATGGGTATTCACGGTCCTGATAAGCGAATGACCTACTTGGTGGGCGCTTATCCCTCAGGCTGTGGAAAGACGAGCACATCAATGATTCCTGGAGGAAGTATTGTTGGGGATGACCTTACATACATCAGAAACGTGGATGGTAGAGCTCGAGCCGTCAATGTAGAGCGCGGCATATTCGGCATAATCAGGTCAGTCAGTGAAAAGGATGACCCAATCATCTGGGAAGTGCTTCATTCACATCAGCCGGCCATATTCTCGAATGTCTTGGTGAATGATGAGGGCGTTCCTTTCTGGCTCTACGATGGACGGGAGCCCCCAACGAGCGGGGTGAACTTCTCAGGAGATTGGTTCAAAGGAAAGAAGGATGCTAAAGGCGAAGAGATACCGTACGCTCACAAAAACGCACGCTACACGATAGGTCTCGAAGGACTCCCAAATGTCGATAAGACGCTGGAGGACCCAAACGGTGTTGAAGTCAGTGCGTTCATCTACGGAGGAAGAGACCCCGACACATGGGTTCCCGTTCAAGAGTCGTTTGATTGGGCACACGGTGTGATCACAATGGGGGCGAGCCTGGAGTCGGAATCAACCGCAGCCACACTTGGCCCAAGCGGCGTACGAAAGTTCCAGGCTTTCTCGAACATGGACTTTATCTCAATACCTCTAGGAAAATACATCCAGAACCATCTCGACTTCGGTGAAACTCTTAATGAAGCACCACGGATCTTCAGCGTGAATTACTTCCTGAAGGATGAGGACGGCAACTACCTAAATGGGAAAGAAGACAAGCGCGTCTGGCTTCAGTGGATGGACTTGAGGGTGAACGGTGAGGTAGATGCCGTTGCCGCTCCGACAGGTTTGATACCGAAATATGACGACCTTGCTCGGCTGTTTCAGGAGCATCTGAACAAGGAGTATACTCGTGAACATTACAATGAGCAGTTCACAACCAGAGTCCCAGAGCTTCTAGCGAAGTTAGACCGAATCGAGAAGGAGTATCGAAAACGCGTCGCAGACGCACCAGACCAGCTGTATACATTCATTGAGGATCAAAGGAAGAGGCTTCTTGAGGCTCAGGAGAGATACGGCGATTGTATACCTCCCACTAGTTTCGAGAATGACGACGGCCAATCTTCTGACTAGAACTT
>CAYFTD010000061.1:0-2342 GCA_964345915.1 uncultured archaeon | reverse complement strand
CCCCCTACTCCAAGCCCTCTGTCGGGGCTACTGGAGAAACTGGGAGCTGGCGCACGTTCTCTCCAAAGATTGACTACGAGAAGTGTAACAAATGTCGGATATGCTGGCTGCACTGCCCTGAGGCTGTAATATCGATTGATGAGGAAGACTTCCCTCGAATAGACTATGATTACTGCAAGGGCTGTGGAATCTGTGCCCAGGTATGTCCTCCTGAGGCGATCGAGATGGTACGAGTTGGTGAGGAGGGTGAGGAATGAAGACTGAACTCATGAGCGCAAACTACGCCTCTGCACGAGCTGTTGTGTCTGCCAGAGTAGAGGTTGTCGCTGCCTATCCGATCACACCAGCCACCACAGTGCCAGAGCAGATTGCACTGTTGTACGAGGATGGCATCTACAAGGGTGAGTTCATTCGCGTAGAGTCCGAGCATTCAGCTATCTTCGCTTGTGTTGGAGCCAGTTCAACTGGAGCTCGGACCTTCACGGCAACTTCTGCCAACGGACTCCTCTTGATGGCTGAAGGAATCCACTGGGCCGCAGCTGCGAGGCTGCCCATTGTTGTGAACAACATAAACCGGTCTGTTTCACCAAGCTGGAACATCCATGTCACTCATGACGATTCAATGAGTTTCCGTGATGCTGGCTGGATCCAGTTCTACGCATCGAGTGTTGATGAGATGTATCACACAGTCATACAATCCTTCAAGCTCGGTGAGGATGAGCGTGTTCTCATGCCTGTTCTGGTCAACACCGATGGATTCGTGCTCAGCCACACTGTTTCAACCTTTGACTATTTGGATCCTGAAGAGGTTGACAAATTCCTGCCACCGTACGAACCACCTCATTGGAAGATGGATCCTGATAACCCGGTTTCTCACGGGAACATAGTCTTCCCAGACTACTACCAGGAGTTCCGCTTCCAGATGCATGAAGGCATGTCAAACGCGCATAAGGTCTTCGAGGAAATCGAACGCGAATACAAGAAGCTCTTCGGAAAGTACTTCGGCGGACCCATTGACTGCTACAAATGTGATGACGCTGATGTCATCTTTACTTCTCAAGGATCTGTTGGAGCTGAAGCCAAGGATGCCATCGATGAATTGAGGGATGAAGGATACAAGGTTGGCAATGCGAGAATGCGGATGATTCGCCCGTTCCCATTTGAGAAGATGCGTGAATTAGGTTCGAAGGTGAAAGGCATTGCGGCCTTTGATAGGGGTGCTTCCTATGGCTTTGGAGGCCATGTTGTGAATGACATCAGAGCGTCCCTATACCCGACCAAATACCGTCCCTTTATCAAGAGCTATATTGGTGGCCTTGGTGGCCGGGACATCACGGTGGACGACATCAAAGAGATGATTCTGGACACAGTGACTGCTGTCGAGAGCGGGGAGCTAGGTCCTGAAGAGACCTGGCATGACCTACTGGAGTGATGGAAATGGTAGCTACGAAAGAAATACCACTGAAGGAGTACGTGCTCAAGGGTAACGCGGCATGTGCGGGATGCCAGGACATGGTCGCTCTCAGACACGCTCACAAGGCCCTTGAAGGTGATGTTATTCAGGTCGTCCCTGCTTGTTGCACGAGCGTCGTGCAATCGCTTTGGCCTAAGTCAGGCCTAGGTATCCCAGTCCTGAACACCGCCTTTCCAGCAGCTGCGGCAACTGCTTCGGGAGTGAGGGCTGCTCTCAAGGTGAAGGGCAATAATCATACGAAGGTAATGGTATGGGCTGGCGATGGGGGGACATTTGATATTGGCTTGCAAGCACTAAGCGGGGCCCTCGAGCGGAGAACTGACTTTCTATACATCTGTTACAATAATCAGGTCTACAGCAACACTGGCACTCAGCGGTCTGGAGCCACTCCTCTCCATGCTCAAACAACTACTACATGGTACGGCAAGACTGAGCCTGAGAAGATGTTGGACCTCATTGTTGCCGCCCACGAGCCAGTCTACCAGTTCACGGCAAACTCATCGTACCCCAGAGACCTCTTTGACAAGTTCAAGAAAGCTAGAGAGTTCGAAGGACCGAAGTTCGGTCATATCTTCCTTCCATGTCCTCAGGCATGGAACTACCCCGTAGAGAGGGGAGTAGAGATTGGGAAGCTCGCAGTTGAAACCGGATACTGGATCATGTGGGAACGAGTGGGTGAAGAGTTTATTCTCGGAAGGCACAGCAAGAGGTTCCAAGACCCAGAGAAGAGGAAGCCAATCGAGGAGTTCCTCAAACTCCAGGGTAGATTCTCTAGGCTGTTCAAGCCGAGGAAAGATAAGAAGAAGATACAGGAGCTTCAGGACTACGTCCAGCACAGATGGAACCTAATCATGAAGACTTTCACCTA
>CAYFTD010000060.1:0-2684 GCA_964345915.1 uncultured archaeon | reverse complement strand
AATGCCAAGATCTGCATGTCAGCCCGGGATAGGAAACGGGTGTCTCCGGCTGTCTTGGATGATTCCTTCGCCTTATCCACAAAAGGAGGGCCAGGCTCTAGAACTTTTAGTCTTCCTCGCTCTGCCGCCGTCTCGAACCGCAAATGTGACAGCGAACCCTCGGTGAGCTCCCTCCTCACCATTGGAACGGAGTATTGCTCGTCGTCAATGGAGAAGGGGTCAAATCCCGATACGAATGCTGAAGTATCGAGTATGATAACTCTCTTACCAACCATCGTCTCTGCTTTCCTCTCTGGAGAAGAGCAGTCTGGATTGCAAGCGGCTGTAGAACTCAGTCCCAAAGCGGACGAACGCTGACTCGTACTCCGACTTCTCTATTCTTATCTTCGGTTTCTCCCTCAACAGAACCGTCTGATGGTGCCCATCGATGACAACTGTTGCTCTCTCCGGTCTGAGCAACTCCACAGTCAAGATAGACTTGGCCGAGAAGACCATCGGCCTCATGAACGTGAGCGGACAGATAGGCGTCAATACGAAGGCATCCAGTTCAGGGTCTAGAATAGGACCCCCGCCTGACAAGGAGTATCCTGTTGATCCTACTTGCGAGGCCACCACGATCCCGTCGGCCCTACAGTCGGTTACGGATGCGTCGTCTTTCCAGATCCTGAGGCGGATCAATTTCGCCAAAGAGCGGGATGTAACGAAGATCTCGTTCAAGGCGTCAGGAAGCCTCTCCCTGCCTATGAACGACGCTATCTTGCTGTAGTTTTCAAGTTTGTAGTCACCATTGAGGTATCTGTCAACGGCTGTGAGCGCCTTCTCAGGAGGAACCTCTGTCAGGAAGCCTCGGACGCCCATGTCTACGGCGAGGATGGGAGGCTCAGGCTTGGGAAGGTACAGCGACGTTCTCAATATCGTTCCATCACCACCAATGGTGACAATGAGGTCGGCCTTCATCTCTGAGACCGGTCTGGCGCATTCTTCACGACAGCTATACGTGGCTAGCTTGGACTCGAGCAGAAATGCTACGTTTCTGGCCTCAAGTAGCTTCATCACATCCGATGCTAGTTTCAGTGCTTCTTCCTTGTCTGTCCGTGAGACTATGCCCACAACCCTTGCCAAAGCCCTACCACAACCGTCTAAGGTAATAACCAAGGACAGACTTATTAAATTGCGCTGAAACACTACTTCCTTCCGACTTACGTTATCTAACAGTTTTCGCTTCATCGGGATCTGGCGCGCTGGCACCCCAGACAATGAGTTGGCCAATCGAGATCGCAACGCGCGCCAAAATCGCAACAGACTTATTAAGATGCTCCAAAATGGAAAGGCAGGTCTGTGAGAGTTATGAAAGGGTGCCACGAAAGGATTCTTGAATCGATTAAGCAGATGCCTGTCGTGGATTGCCACGAACACCAACCGATTCCCAGTGATTACGTTACCCCCAAGGAGTCCCTCGCTTTCCTCTTGAGGGGTTACTTTCCAAGCGACTTGCTGTCCGCAGGGATGTCTCAAAAGGACCTTCTGTTTCTCCAAGACGAGAAGATAGCCACTGAGAAGAAGTGGCCAATTTTCAGGCCTTATTGGCTTCGAACTGAGCACACGGCTTATGCCAGAGAAGTGAAGGACGTTATGCGCCACTATGGCCAGGGAGAGGTGAATCTCAAGAGCCTTCAGCGGCTTGGAAAGGAGATACGTGCACTCAGTGAGGAGAGTTACGTTGAGTTCCTCGATTCTCTGAATATCAAAGCCCTGCTTGTAAACATTCTGAGCACGACAGATGAGCTGAGAAGGTTCATCCAGGGTGAGATCAAGCTACCAGAGTGTTACAAGCTTCTTGTTCCCCTTCCTGTTCTTCATGCATCCGTCAGGTCCTTCTTGGGTATCCAGGACATCGCTGGTGTTGTGGGCAGACAGGTCACCAGCTTGGATGAGTTCCTCGATGCTGTACGAGAGATAATTCGTCGTTTGAAGGACCGGGGGTCTGTAGGCATCAAGGATCAGAGCGCCTATGTTAGGAGTATTGACTTTGCTCCTGCGGCACGGGGGGAAGCAGAGAAGCTTTTCAATAAGTGCCTAGCTGACCCTAATGATAGTCTCGGATGGCCCGAGGCTAAGGCTCTTGACGACTTCCTCTTCCATGAGTACATGCGGTTTGCGAGAGATATGGGGCTGCCCGTGCAGGTGCACACTGGTCATATGGCTGGAATCAGGAATCGTGTGGACAAGACTAATGCAGGTCTCTTTGCTCAGGTTCTGGAGCTGCATCAGGAAGTCAATTTCGACCTTTTCCATGGGAACTGGCCTTACATGGGAGATCTTCTGTTCCTTGGAAAGAATTATCCTAACGTTTACGTAGATCTCTGCTGGGTCAACATCATAGATCCCTTGTACAGCATAGACCTCCTGGAAAGAGCTGTCCTCACTGTCCCACATAAGAAGATCAACGGTTTTGGAGGAGACTATGGTGCCCCTGAAGTTATACGGGCACACCTAAACATAGCCCAGAGAAACATAGCCCAAGCCCTTTCGAGGCTCGTATCTGATAACTGGCTTTCAGAAAAGGAAGCCACCAATATAGCTGCCGACTGGCTATACAACAACCCCAACGAACTCTTCGAACTAGGAATGAACCCTTACACACCTTGAATGTCAGCTAGCTAGCACACTGAGTACTCGACCAA
>CAYFTD010000059.1:0-7980 GCA_964345915.1 uncultured archaeon | reverse complement strand
CTCTTTGAAGAGATGCTTCCCGTTAGGTCGAGGTAGAACTTCCTTGGGTCATTGGGGAAGTTGCTGGCTTCATCACCAGTGAAGACAGCCTTCCGAGTCTCGTCGTGGACGACAACATGTCCGCTGCAATGTCCTCCAGTATGCAATACTTCCAGCCCAAGCTCTCCGACAACAACTCGGTCCTTATGCGATAACAATCGGTCTGCCTTCAGGCCCTTGTAGTTTACACGCAGAGGACCTCTATCGAACTTCATGGACAGACGCTCTGAGAAATCAAGGGCAAGTCGTTTAGTGATGAAGAGCTGAGGATCTTCTAGAACATCTGCATCGTTTGTATGTATCATGACTGGAGCATTCGTTGCTTTCTTGAAACGATATGCACCACCGACGTGATCAGGATGGCCATGAGTGCAGAGTATGCCTGCAACATCCTTCCGCGGATCATGCCCAAGGTTGCGTATCGCATCTAATGTTCTATCTCCCGGATCTCCAGCTGTTCCAGGGTCAATGATTAGTACACAGTCGCTATCAACGATGAAGTAGCTAGTAATGAAACCGAACTCGTCAGCGAATTTTCCTCTGACGGCATATATCCCTGGAACTACCTCAATCGCGGTCATTGTCGCTTCTGCCATGATTGTGACACCTTATGACGGTATCGCCAGTCAGTGATGCTTATCAATCAGCAGTGACGCAGAATTCAACCGTGAAAGGAGTATACTGTCTTATCATCAGGATTCACCAGGACGCCATGGTTCGCATGGGAACCGCTGGCAACGTAGATTTTGCTCCGGGTGAATGGGTATATGTTGGCTCCGCACTGGGGACGGGCTCGACTGCACTCGAGAACCGGATTAGAAGGCACTTCTCCACGGAGAAGACGCTACACTGGCATGTAGACTACTTGATTGAGAAGGTAGGTCTCCCGGTTGAAGTGGTCTGGGCGGAAACAGAACGCGAAATGGAATGCGCCGTTGCAGAGAAGCTCAAACTAAGCAAAGACTTCGAGATAGGACCTCCAGGGTTTGGATCATCAGACTGTGGCGGCCACTGTGGTAGTCACATCTTCATGTTCTCTGGAAATGGCAACTTGACAAACGTTCTGTCTGGCTTGCTCAGGGACCTTGGACTCAAGCCGAATTCAGGAGTGCCCGTAAGGTAGACGAGAAGTAAGCGCACAGGCAACAACTGTTAAATGCACCTCTACTAGTCTGTCAGCGTCAATCGGAGGAATGGATATGCCGGACTGGAAAGCGATATTTGAGGATCTGAAGGCGACGCAGCAGGTATTCACCGTCTACCTGAGGTATATGCAGAAGGACACATTGGCTAAGATCCTCAACGTGAAGGTCTTCGAAGTACACGACGACTATGTCAAGCTCGAGAATCCCAGTGGGTTCGGCATCCTTGCATACGAGGATGTCCTCTACATTGTCATTCCAAAACAGTAATGTCTGAAGTGCCACTGTGGGAGTTGAGATTTGTTCCTACACGGTGGATTTTTTAACTTCAGACATCAGACTTGTTTCTAGAATAGAGAACAATGTGACAGGTGATTATCTAGATGCCAGCTCCCGTTTACATCCCGATTGAAGGAGAACGTCTGCTGTCTCAAGGTGCCGAGTCGGTCATAAGCAACTACAGGTTTGCTCAGTTCGACACCGGCTCTAGGACGACTGTTAGTATTCCGTTGCATGTCATCAAGGAGTATAAGCTGACACAGAGGTCAGGGATGTTCAAGATCGTCAACGGTATCATCAATGTGCTAGGTGCGATGCCACGAAGAGAAGAGCTAAGAGGAGCGCTGGGCCTAAGGGAGTTCGAGAAGCTAAGGGCTGGAGACCAGCGTAAGCTCTGTGAAGTCTGTGGTGTTCCATTTGTCCATCCAGACCATCCTTACAACAGATGGTCAACAATTGGCTATCACCGTAGGTTCTCCAAGCACTTCTATCAGACATATGTCTGGCTCAGAGGTGAGACGGTCTTCACCTACTGGCCTGATGCTTTCATTCTGACCAACTACCGACTTTATGCGTTTGACGACAAGAAAGACAAGCTCTACATGTTCCCACTCCACATGGTGGAAACTTTTGAGGCTAGGAGGAACCGTATAAAGATCAAGGCCACAACCGGTGAGTTTGACATCAGAGGCAAGGTTCCCAGACAAGACCACCTCGTTCGAATGTGGCAGGAACGCGCATGGGATGCACTTCCTAAGGAACACTTAGACTGGCTTGTACGGACCTTCACTTACGTGAACCCACGACATCCTCTGTCACAGTACACATACAGCGACACCGCATCTGTTGCTACTCAGGTAGCCCAGGAAACCAGGGAGGAGATGCAGGTCACCTCTGCACAGGCAGGCGCTGGTACAGTCTTTGTCAAGCCGGTTATCAAGAACAGATGCGAGCATTGTAACGCTCCGATGACTTGGGAGTCAATCGATTGGACGGGCCCGGACCAGTACGCTTGTCCAAGTTGCGGCAATTCACACCGAGTAGACTATGTCCGAATGTAGTCTGACGTTCTGAAACCTGGCAGTTCTCCCCGAAAAGTCCAACTGCTCTCCATGATGGATGGCAACAGACACAATCATCCCAAGAAGCGCGATGAAACACGTGTCAATTTGAACGTGCAAGATTTGCCTCTTGCAGACATGCAGGTTAGCTCATCTACCTTCAGATTACTATACTCGGTTTGATCGAAGGCTGTGAGGTACTCGAAGACAGCCTCAATGAATCCTCTCAGGAAATGACAGGATGGCTCATCACTTACGAGTCCGGCCGCATATGGGTTGTCCCTGATCTCAACAGTTGCCTCTTCGTCCTGCCATACTCTGGTCACCTTGCGAATCTTGACGTCACCGAAGGGCACGATGAGCCTTTCAAGAGTCGTTTCTATAACCTTGACAACGTCCTTGATATTGGTGGGAGGCTTCTTCTTTCCGATCTTGAAGTACTCCCCTTGTGTTTCCAGCCCGGCCAAACGGCCAGCAGAATAATAGAGGTCACGGTAGTGATCTGGAAACATCGCAGCAACTCTATTGCCGAGTTTGGTCCACGTCTTAGTGAAGAAAGCAGACATGAGTTGTTTCTCTTTGAGGCGTCCTCGCCACCAGGGTAATACAACGTCTTCCTTCGACATTCAAATCTCGCTCAATACTTGGCTGTTGACGAAAGCAGGAGTTAAGTGCTTTGTTTTGATTTGGGCGTGAAACACACTATATGAAGATTGGGAGAGCCACCATTTCCTTATTAGTCACCCAAGAAAAGAGAAATTGTCTTCTTAGGAGAATATTGGAGGAAAAGTGATGACTGAAATACCAATGGCGGAAGGTCCGATGAGGACTCCTTCCGATAGACCTCTTGGAGTAGCGATACTGGCATTTCTTCAGATACTTTCTGGATTGCTTTACATATTCGTTGGAGGACTTGCAGTCCTCGCCGCTGGTTTCACCGGATTCTTGGGCATCTTGTTCCTTGTTGGAGGAGCAGTAATGCTTTTGGTTGGAATTATCGGCCTCATCATAGGATTTGGGCTCTGGGGTATGAAGTCCTGGGCTTGGCTGTGGGCCATCATAGTAAACATACTGGGCATAATCTTCAGCTTTGCTGGCGACCCTGTGAATGTCATGGGCATTGCCATCAGCATCATTATCATAATCTACCTGATGACACCAGACATCAAGAGCAGATTCCGATAGACAACAAGAGTCCGGGCGGTGCTTGCCCGGCATTCTCTTTTCTTTTGCCTAGGAGTAGGCACTTGTCCACTCAAGGCCCAATCGTTTGATGGTCTTTGCCGTTGGAAGACCAGTTTCCAGGTCCCAACCGCGTAATCGATAGTAGTCGTTCAGCATAGGTTCCAAATTGACAACTTGACCCTTTCCAGGACCCTCGGGCATCGGCTCCTTCGTGAACCTATCTGGAAGCGTGTCGTCCTTGCGGCTGATGCCCTCACGAGAATTGAACAGACGTTTCAAATTGACCTGGCGTTCAGCTATCTTGGTTAGCTCTTCTTCGCTTCCAAACTCTTTGACACCGGTAGCTAGGGGTAGCATCTTGGCAAAGTCGTGCATCCAGAATATGGGAGGCCAAGACACCGAGTACCAGCATACGATAAGTGTGTCCCGGATGCAGTAGGTGTTCTCTGTTTCAAAGACCGCAGCGGCCTTGTATTTCTCGGTATAAGGATCGACTATCTCCGGAAGTTTGTCCTTCCCCCACCGTTCAGCTGCAACATCCTCATACCCGAGCTGGTCAACAACCACTAGACTACGCAGGTGGTCCGCCCCTCGTGCTCCGGTGGCATGACCCAAGCCGATGCTTCGATGAGTACGCCCGTCTTGCCCAGATACCTCCATACCCTTCACATGAATAGCATACTTCTCGGCACCTTTGCCAATCTTCTGGGCTGCCTTCGCACTCCCTTCGGCCAGAATGTCCCCAAAGCCCTCTCTTTCTGCGATCATCTCAAGTAGACGAATGGTCAGGGCACTGTCACCCCAATCCAATCTAAGACCACCAGTGTCGTTCTCATCGATGACACCATTCTCAAACGCCTCCATGGCGAATCCGATAGTTGCTCCTGCTGAGATGATGTCCATTCCATACCTGTTGCAAATCTGGTTCGCCTTTAGCGTAGTAGGATAGTCGTCGATTCCCAGAGAACTGCCAAACGCCATGAGACCCTCATATTCTGGACCTTCTTCTAGCGTTCCAGCAAATGGACCGTCCCGAACGTAGTTCACCTTCTTGCAGCCGAGGCTGCATCCAAAGCACGCTCTGTCAGATATAGTATAACGTGGACGAATGTAGTCACCCGCGAGCTTCTCCCAACCAGGAAAGACTCCCGTTCTATGGTTGTAAGTTGGAAGTTCTCCAATCTCCTGCTTTACAGCAGTGAGAATCCATGTACCCCACTTGCCCATCTCTTTGGCCTGTGGATTCTCTCTCACTCTCAGATGGGCTTCCTTCGCGAACTCCGTGAAGCCCTCATGGTCATGCACCTGCACGGCGCCATGACCTCGAATTGCTATGGCCTTCACGTTCTTGGAACCAAGTACCGCTCCCATTCCTGTTCTCCCAGCCGCTCGGGCATTGTTCACAATGACAGCAGAGAAACGCACACGTTTCTCTCCGGAGGGTCCTATGGCTGCCACTTGGACATCTGGGTCGTTATGCTTCTTCTGAATCGCCGCGCTGACCTCGTTGGTCTGCATTCCCCACATGTCACTTGCGTCGACAATCTGAACATCGTCATTATCAATAGAGATGTAGACTGGTTTGTCTGAGGCGCCTTCAACAACGAGCATGTCGTACCCCGCGTACTTCAACTCTGGACCCAGAAAACCACCGACATGTGATTCTCCCCAGATTCCTGTCAGCGCCGCCTTCGAAACAAAGACCGTTCGACCGGACATGGGCCAGAGCGTTCCGGTTATGGGGCCCGTGGATATCATGAGTTTGTTCTGGGAGTCAAGAGCATCGATACCCCCAGGGACTTCCTCAAAGAGCAAACGAGCGGCAAAGCCATCGCCTCCGATGAACTCTCGTATCCACTCTTCAGGCAGCCGGTCAATCTTGAAGTCACCTTCATCCAATCGGGCACGAAGAATGCGTCCGGTGTAGCCCCCGTACTTCATATCAGCTCTCTCCGCCCGACCCTTGTGCTTCTGCTAGTCTTCGGATCTCATCGAGATAGCTCGCCACCTTACCGTGGCGGTCCACAGTTTCAGCAACTGAGGAGGGCCCGTAGTAGACGGCCCCTGTGGGACAGACAGCCGCACACTCCGGACTACCGTCGCAGTGGTCACATTTGATGATTCTCATTCGATTTGTGTCAAGCAGAATCACCCCATTTACACAGGCACCCGCACACGACTTACAGAGAATGCACTTGTCTGAATCGAGATAGGTCATCTTCGTGATGGGGTTTCTTCGCATTGCATAGACAGGGCACACATCAACGCATGGAGCAGTTTCGCAGGGACCGCACACGTTGGGGATGTCAACACCGAGGTCATCGTACTTGACAATCCTCAGCCGCGCCAAACTCGGCTGAAACATGCCCTCGTGTCTTGCGGTACATGCAAGCTCACACATTCTACAACCTGTACACTTGGTGAAGTCAACGATGAGTTGCGACGTCAGTACGGACACCTCGTAGGACTTCAAGGCAACAATATGACGATAAAAGCTTCCTGATTTGACCTTAGAGATGTTCTATTCTACTTCTACTACCCAACCGAATTTGTCTTCTCGTTCACCGCTCTGAATGCCAATGAGTTCGTCGTAGAATCGGTGTGTGACTGGCCCCGTTTTGCCGTCGGCCACTGTGTAGGCCTTGCCCTTGAAGTAGAGGACACCCACAGGCGCGATTATCGCAGCTGTACCAATACCGAAGATCTCTTCTACCTTTCCTGTAGAAAGACCTTCAATGACCTCGTCTATGGTGATGGGTCTTTCATTCACGACCATTCCCCATTCGCGAGCGATGTGGAGCACAGAGTCCCTTGTGATTCCGGGTAAGATTGTCCCTGAGAGAGGGGGTGTGGCCAACTCGTCATCGAATTTCACGGCGATGTTCATTGTACCTACTTCCTCGAGGTACTTCCTGTCATGAGCGTCCAACCAGAGTACCTGGGAGTATCCTGCCTCAGCAGCCTCTTTTCCTGCAAGCAGACCAGCCGCATAATTGCCCATTGTCTTCGCGGCTCCAACCCCTCCTTTTGCCGCTCTAACGTGCTTATCTGCAACCATGATCTTTACAGGTCCGAACCCTGACGGGAAATACGGACCGACAGGACTCAGTATGATATAGAAGAGGTATTCATTTGATGCTTTAACGCCCAGCTTCGGTTCAGTTCCAATGAGTGTGGGGCGTACGTAGAGAGAACTGCCCGGGACCTGTGGAACCCAGTCTCGTTCAATTCTGATTAGGTTCAACAAGGACTCAAGGGCAAAATCCGGATCGACAGTAGGCATCACCATTCTGATAGCAGACAGATTCATCCGTTCAACGTTCTTGCCCGGACGAAAGAGGAGAACCCTATCGCCTCTTCTGTAGGCTTTCAAACCCTCAAAGATGCCCTGGCCGTAATGCAGAACCAAGGCCGCTGGGTCGATGGAAAGAGGCCCGTAGGGCTCAATTCTAGGGTCTGTCCACTCTCCAGTCTTGTAGTCCATCAGAAACATGTGGTCAGTGAACACCGTCCCAAACGAGAGCTTGAGAACGTCGGCTGGCTTCTGCTTCCGGTCCTTCTCAGGAAGAAGAGTGGTCTGGATATTCATCTCCAGCATCAACCGACGACTGTGATGGGCTTACCTCCTCTTAAGCTGTGAGGTCAGAGTTCCCACTTCTGTGAATGATTTATTAGTAGAGCTCCTCAATGCCCACTAGGTGCATCCGATGGGTGAGGAAGAGAAGAAACCCAAGAAGAAGAGAAAGAAGAAAGACGACTATACGGAGCTCGAGTTCGAGCTCGGAGAGCTGGAATTCGAAGCGAAAGGAAGCGCCAAAGTTGTGGAACGGATGTTCTACCAGCTCCTTGAGAAGCTTGAAACTGGCAAATTGAAGGCGATTTCATCGACAGTCAAGGAACTTGAGGAGGCAGTCGAAGAGGTAGAAGGAGAGGAGGAAGAAGAAGAGGAAGCGCCAGAGCAGGAAGAAGATACGGAGGAGGAACATTCACTTCCTGAGCTCGAGCCAGAATCTTCCGAGGGTGGGCCTCCTGAACCGCCACCCACTTGGGACTATCTGGATACAGAAACTCCCCCTGAAACTGAACCCGAACGAGAGGCAAGAGAAACGGAGTAGTTTTCATAGCATACATCGACAGAATGACGCTTACGAAACACCTTAAGGCCCGGAAGAGCCCGTACAGTCTTACTCACCTGGAGAGGTAGCAGATGAGCCATCATGAGGGTGACGAAAGAGACGAGTACTATCTGGACCCAAAGGATGTTCTCTCACAGT